>JBIKVO010000274.1:0-4643 GCA_044356795.1 Caulobacterales bacterium | reverse complement strand
AGTGTAGCGCTCATCCGAGGCCCCGATCCCCAGGCCCGCGCCCTTCTCCATCAGCACCTCGTGGCCGGCGCGCACCAGCTCGGCGGCGCTCTCCGGCGTCAGGCCGACCCGATATTCACGGACTTTGATCTCCTTGGGGCAACCGATGCGCATAGGCGTTTCCTCTTGCTGGCGATTTTGAGGACGTTTTTAGCGGGTTCTATGACGGACGTCGCGCGGGGAATGGCGCATTTCCAGATCGGCTCAACAAACCGTGAAACAGAAAAAGGGCGGCCCTTGAGGATCCGTCTTCGATCTTGCGTTTGTTGGTTTCCGGCAGGAACGGCATGCCCACCACGACGGTGAAGGCAGCGATGATCACCAGATACCACAAGCCATGATAGATGTGGACCATCGCCGCCACGACCGCGCAGGCCACTGTCGGCAGGAAGCCGCCAAACCAGCCATGGCCACCATGATAGGGCAGCGACATCGCGGTGGGGCGGATGCGCGTGGGGACCAATTCCACCAGCATCGCCGCGATCGGCCATCCGCCATCGGCGCCAGGATTGCGAGGCATGCGAGGCTCGCCGCCACCAGCACGGTGTGGGTTTGCTTCGGATCGGCCTTGGCGGGATGGCCGGCCTTGTCGCGTTCAGCCCGCGTGATTTGGTCAACGCGCCGGACTGCGCCTTGCCGGCGTTCTCATCCAGACCATGACCGCCAAAACACGCAATCACCGTGTCGCCACCGCGAATCTGGGCGGGCGTGCCGGCGGGCGCGGACTCTCAGGTAAAGCGCATCGCGCGGGACAACAAGGCCGCACGCGCAAGGTCGCACGAGGACTTATCAGGGATGTGCGCCTTCAACGCGCCAGGGGGCGAGTTGGGAGGCGCTTTCCGATGGGTCTGCCGCCAACACCACCGGGGCCTTGGCCTGCGCCTTTGCCAGCGCCGGATTGGCAGACTGCCAAAGCAGATTAAACGACGGGAAGCCGGTCAGCGCCGCCGACGCGCAGCCTGCCATAATGAGCGGCGCGCGGCCAACCTTGTCGGACAACCAACCGAACACACTGAAGAATGGCGCACCAATCAACTGCAACACCGCCATATTCACCGCCACGCGCAAGGTCCTGCTGCAAACGCGAAAGCATGAGAATGATCGGCGCCGCAAGGCCAATGTGAGAGCAGGACGGCATCAAGCCGACAATGAAGCTGGAGATCCCCATGATGAACAGGGTGACCAGGAAGGTATTCTTGCGACCGACACCATCACCGATCCGCCCGAAGACCACCGCACCCAACGGGCGCAATCCAAAACCGGCCGCGAAAACCGCCAGCGCGACAATGAATCCGAGCGCTGGACCCACACCCGAGACGCAGTGCAACATGATCTCAATGGACATAGATCCGTGCAGCGAGTGGTCATACCATTCAAACACCGTCCCAAGCGAGGCGGCGCCGATAAGGGGTTTTTCCTTGCCGGTTGCCCTGTGGTGCTTGGGCAGGCGGTCATAAGAGACGTCCACCATAAGAACTTCCCAAAATCTTCACCGGAACATCCGGGGCCATGAGGGAAGCGATGCGAGGCTGGCAAGTCCGGCTGTCAGCCGATGGTCTATTTGCGTCCCAAGCGATGCGTTTGCGCCGACGACTTGCGCCGCACATCCTCGCTTTCGTCAGCAGTCAATGCGATTTTGAGACATTCGCGCCTCTTAGCCAAGCCAGTCCGTTTAGGCATCGCCTTGAGCGGAAGGCGGCGCGTCGCTAGTCTTGATCGACAAGGCGCTGGGCGATAGCCAGGCCGCCGCCACGCAGCGCTACACGCACCTGTGGAATAATCTTGTGGCAGATTTGGCCGAGAAGGGCGGCGCGAAGAAAAAGGGGGTGAAAAATGCACCCGACAATGTTGCAGTCTTGCCTCCACGCGTCGAAAATAGGGCCTGCGGAGACAGCTTGCAGGGAGGGGGCAAACTGAGTGGGAATCTTTTACCATCGCTGGACGCGCTAGTCTCAGCGCCTGAAAATCTCAACGGCAATATCCTCGACCTCTGGGACATGCTTGCCGCGCATTCGGACATGCCCGATCCCGCAAGCGGGGGGCCTGTCTGGCAGTTGACAGCACTGGCATGTTCACGCCGCTCCGGCGCCCCTGTTCTTTTTCGCCAGACGCAGGACAGTCAGATTGCATTTGCGGTTACCCAATGGCTTTCGAAATGGCGTTTTGGTCCGCTTGAGGCCCATTGGGGGTTCGGGAGCCCGCTGTTGGGGCCCCATGCCGTCGACCTCCTTCAGGAAGCCATCGAGCAACTTCGACGCGCATCCAAACAGGCGAGCATTACACTGAGCATTCCGGGGCTCACCCCCCGAAGTCCGCTTATGCATCAGTTGCTGGCTGCGTTTCCCGCATGCCAAGCGCAACGACAAGACTCTCATGCCGCTGCAAGTCTTGAAGGAGGTTTCGAAGGATGGCTCACGCGCCGAAGCAGAAATTTCCGGCAAAAGCTCGGTCGCGCGCAGCGTAAAGCAAAGCAGCGCTCCGTGTCCCTTGTACGGTATGCGCCGAAGAGTGAGCATGATGCGCGAGCGCTGTATCTGCGGATGCTCGATGTGGAGCGCTGCAGCTGGAAAGGTCCGGTGCGCGAGGGGCTGCTCGCACTTAAATCCTTTTACGGCGAGCTTCTGTGTGGTTACGCTCGTCGAAGCGCGGCCCGCGTAATCATCGCGCGATGCGAAGGCCAGGACATTGGCTTCTGCTTTGGCGGCTTGAGCCATGGGGTCTACCGCGGACAGCAAACAAGCTATGCCGAGGCGTGGAGCGATTGCAGCCTAGGACTTCTCATGCACGCAGAGACTGCCATGTGGCTATGCGATGACGGCGCGCATCTGCAGCATTTTGGCCCAGTGCAACGATCAATGTCCTATAAAGCGAGCTTCTGTGAGCTAAGCTGGCCAAGCATTGAGTTGATGCTTGACCGCTAATGACGGGCGTGAGCGTGCGAAATAGCAAGTCTCAAGGGAGCGATCGCCGGCCCACACGCCAACCGCTCGGCCCGAATACCCTTTATCAATCGCGTCTAACCCGTGATTCACGCTTTGAATGAAGCTTGAAGCCCGCGCTGTTGGCCTGTCTCGTATTGATCGCCAAATCCTTGAAGCACGGGTGCGTGCGCCTTCGACCTCGCAGCAGGACTTGAAGCGTGCGCAGATTGTATTGCTCGCCGGGGATGGTTGGGGGGGCGCGGGCGATCGCCGATGAAGTCGACGTCATGCCGCGGGCGGCGAGCCTGCGGCGCAATCGCTAGGCCGACGAGGGCCTTGCCGGGCTCGTCGGTCGCAAACACGAAGGACGAAAGCCGATCCATACTGCCGTTTCCGGCAAACGCATTATCGCGCTTTTGGACAAGCCAGCGCCGCAAGGCTTTGCGCGTTGGAGCGGACCGCTCCTGGCCAAGCCGCTCGGTGCTGTCGATGTGCAATCTGTGTGGCGGTTTCTGCGCGACCATCGCATCGATCTGAAAGCACGCAAATCCTGGTGCGAGAGCACCGATCCCGATTTTGCAGCCAAGGCCGCCGACTTGGTGGGACTTTATCTCGATCCGCCTGCAAAAGCTGTTGTTTTGTGCGTTGATGAAAAGCCTTCGATCCAGCCGATCGAACGGGCGCAGGTTTATCTGAAAATGCCCAACGGGTGCGCTTTGACGGGTCAAAGTCACGATTATGCGCGCCACGGAACCACGACGCTGTTTGCCGCGCTAGACGTCGCGACCGGAAAGATCGCCGCTGCCCACGCCAAGCGCAGGCGTCGCTTGGAATTCCTCGCTTTCCTGGACCGTCTCGTGAAAGCCTATCCGGGCCGGCAATGGCATGTGGTGCTCGATAATCTCAACACCCATAAGAAGAACGAGGCTTGGTTGGCTCGTCATCCCAACGTCAAATTCCAAGACGCGCCAACCCATGCCTCCTGGCTCAATCAGATCGAGAATTGGTTCTCCATCCTTCAAGGCCAATCCCTCAGCGTAGCCTCATGTATCGCCCTTAGTCAGCGTCTCGACCACATCGACGCCTTCGTCGAAAAGTACAATCAGACGGCCAAACCCTTTGCATGGACAAAGAAGTAAGTGCGCGAAAACAAACGCATCAAGCGTATCACTCAGCGATGATTCAGGGTGCTAGAAGCTGCGCCGGGCCATCAGGTGCAAGCGGTTCAAATCACCACTTTGGCCATTCAACAACTCACGCTCCGCGTAGCGATACTCAACGCCCAGATCGACGCCTTTGGCCGGTGAATAAAACAGGTTCGCCGCCGCACTCCAGACACGGTCTGACGAGGTGGGCGCAGTGACGCCGGCCTTGTTATCGACATTCTGGAACGCATAGGACAATGTCGAGCGCCAGTCCTTGTCCCACATATGCCGGTAAGCGACGAAGCCAGCGAGCATGCTGACCGCCTCAAAATCGGTCGGCGTGTCGGAAGCATCCGGCGCAAAATTCAGCCCGAAATAGCGGCCAACGCCTTCGCCGCCGCCCAGCGAAAACCGCAGATCATCGCTGGCGCCAACCTTGATTCTCCCTGACGCCACAAGGCCAAAGCCGGCGGCGTCTTCCGCGGCAGCCCCTGCAGCGATGCGCAATTGCCGCGCCACCCCCGCGACCGAGAAATCG
>JBIKVO010000273.1:0-4646 GCA_044356795.1 Caulobacterales bacterium | reverse complement strand
AGGGGCGGCGCGCATGGTCGGCGCGCCGCGCCGATTTTTCGTCCGGGTTCAGGTTTCGAGCAGATCCTGGCGGCGCCGCATGAGCCCATGATAGGCTTCGTCTTGCGGCGAAGGCAGGGTCCAGGCGGCGAGTTGCGGGCCGCGTTCAAGGCGATCATGCGCCAGCCAGCGCGCGTCGCGGCGATCGGCTTTCGCTTTGGCGCCATGCGCGCGGATATGGGCTTTGAACCGGCTCGCATCGGCGCAATGCGCGCGCAGACCAAGCGCGCCACAGGCCGTCGACACCGCGCTCTCATGGCCGCCGGTGGTCTCGCATACCGCGCGATCCTAGCCCTTATGGCGGGGAAAAACGGCTGTCAGCGCCTTGATCGCGTTGGTCAGGGTTAGGCTTTCGCCGGTTGCGCTGTGGGACGCCGCGACGATGTCTTTCGCAACCTCGAGGCCCCCTATGCGGGCCGGCTTTCCCGGAGTTTCGGATTGTCTGCGGGTGCGCGAAAGCGGCCCAGTGAAGTTAAGTTAAGTCAAGTCAAGTCAAGTCAAGTCAAGCCAACACGCACCGAAGCCGGCCGGTCGCTGGACCATGATGACGACGAGCCTTGCGCGCGATCCTGAAACGGTCGCGACTGAAGAGCCCGCGACCGACCGCCAAAAATCCAGCAAATCGCGATCGGACGCTCCTGTGTTCGCCGCAGGCGAGGCCCAGGATCCAGGCTTGCCGCGATTGCGATTTGCGAAAAGCCGGGATCCTGGGCGTCTTGCACTGCACGGCCCCGGGATGGCGGCGGCCAAGCCGGACGGCCGACACAGGCAGACAGAACGTCTCAGCCTCCCGCTGCGGCAACTGGATTGCCAATCAAGCGAGAGGCCTTGGCCTGAAAGCGCCGATGTGCAGCCCGCTGCGGTGCGCCGTCGCCCGCCGCTTAGTTCACCATCCGCTCTTTGCCTTCCCAATAGGGCTTGCGCAGTTCGCGACGCAGAATTTTTCCCGACGCATTGCGCGGAATGGCCTGCACGACATCAACACTCTTGGGAACCTTGTAATTTGCCAGCCGTTCGCGCGTCCACGCGATCACCGCATCGGGATCAACATTTTCCCCCGGTTTGGCGACGACGACGGCCTTGACGACCTCGCCCCACTTCTCATCCGGCACGCCGATCACGGCGACATCGGCCACACCCGGTGCGCCATGAACCGCATTTTCCACCTCAGCGGGATACACATTCTCCCCGCCCGACACGATCATGTCCTTCACGCGATCATAAATATAGAAATAGCCGTCCGCGTCTTGATAGGCGGCGTCGCCGGTGCGCATCCAGCCATCGACAATCGCCTCCGCGGTGGCGCCGTCTTTGTGCCAGTAGCCCTTCATGATGATGCCGCCCTTGATCCAGATCTCACCGACCTGGCCTTGCGGCGTGTCAGATCCATCGGGATTCTTCACCGCCACCTGCACATTCGGCCACGCAATCCCGCAGCTGCGCAATTTGCCAAGCGCAGGATCATGGGCCTGCGGCGGCAAATATGTGCCCCCGCCTTGTGTTTCAGTCATGCCGTAGAATTGGAGGAAATCGCATTTGAATGCGGCGCGCGCGCGATTGAGCACATCCTCCGAAATCGGCGAGGCGCCGTAAGACACCGTGCGCAGGTTCGACAAATCCGCCGTCGCCAATTCCGGCGTCGCCAGCAACATCTGGATGACCGCGGGCACAAAGAAGGTGTGGTTGATTTTCTCCTCCGACAGGATCGCAATCACCTGCTGCGGAATGAGATCGCGCACGATGCACAGCCGTGCGCCTTGCGCGAGACCGGCAATGCCCACATTGGTTCCCGCAACGTGGAACAGCGGCATCGCATTCATCACGCGCTCGTCGACTTCGTAGCGAAAGCCCTGCACGTCCTTGGCGCACTGCAGAAAAGCGCGATAGTTCTTGTTCGTCAGCTGCACGCCCTTCGGATGGCCGGTCGTGCCGGAGGTATAAAGCTGGATCGCATCGTCGGAGTCCGGCATATCGAGGCGCGGATCCATCGCTTCAGCAACATCGCGCCATGCCTGATAGGCTGGCCAGCTGGCATGGCCGCCGTCGAGCGCAATCAGCTTTGGCGGGTTTGGCAGGTCGGCGCAGACCTGTTCAGCCAGTGGATAGAAATCCTTGCCAACGAACAAAATCTTCGCTTCGCTGTCGTTCACGATATATGCGATCTCGGGCCCCGCCAGGCGGATATTGATCGGCGTCAGGCAAGCCCGCGCCTTCAGGGCGCCAAACCAGATCTCGTAAAAGCTGTCGCAATTCTTGGACAGGATCGCCACGCGCTCTCCGGGATCAATCCATTCCTGGCGCAGGCGCTGGCCTACCTGATTGGAACGCGCATCCAGGGCTGCAAAGCTGGTATGGCGGCCTTCCTGCGACAGTGCGATCTTATCCCCCAGGGTCGCGGCCTGCACCCGGACGACGTCCGCAAGGCCCATAACTTGGGTCAAATCCATCATGCTGTTTTCCTCCCGCACACTGATCTTTCCCCAGATATAGACGCAGATCACGAAGGCGCCCACCGCGCTAAAGTTCTCGTGATCGGGCCTGCCGCCCCCGAGCCGGCCTCAAGCGCAGCTTGCCGAAAGGAAATCACCCGCTTATGTCACGGGGCAGTTTGAACACCCCGCCCATGACACGCGGCGCAGACCTCAAGGAGACGTGATGGGGGCGAGTGCTCCGGCCAATGCCGCCTGGTGGCAACGCGACACGACGCCCGGCTTTTTGCTGATCGGGGCGGCGATCGTGTCGTTCGTCCTGTCGAACAGCGCGATCGCCGACTCCTGGAAAACCTTCCTCGCCGTTCCGTTGAAGGCGGAGGTGTTTGGCTACGCCTATGACAGCTACGTCAAGGGCTTCGTCAAAGACGGCCTGATGGCGTTGTTTTTCTTTTATGTTGGCCTCGAATTGAAGCGCGAATGCATCGAAGGGCCGTTCCGCAATCCGCGCGAAGCGGCGTTGCCGGCGCTGGGTGCGGTGGGCGGGATGGCGGCGCCGGCGCTGATTTATCTGCTGATCGCCACGCACCTGCATCCGCAGGCAAGCGCTGATTATATGCGCGGCTGGGCCATTCCGTGCGCTACCGATATCGCATTTGCGGTGGGTGTGCTCTCGCTTTTGGGATCGCGCGTGCCGCTGGGTTTGCGCCTATTCCTGCTGGCTTTGGCGATTGCTGATGATCTCGGCGCCATTCTGGTGATCGCAATCTTTTACTCCGAAGCGCCCAACATCATGGCCTTGACCGTTTGCGCAGGTCTGCTCATCGGCGGCCTGGCGTTGAACCGTCTTGGCGTCAAACAGCTGTGGCCCTATTTCATGCTTTTTGCAGCGATGTGGCTCGCGTTTGCGAAGTCAGGCGTCTCGCCGACGCTGGCGGGCGTACTGGCGGCCCTGACCATCCCCATGACGGCGCCGAATGGGCGAAAGCCCCTCGTCGATGTGGAGCACGCGCTGAAGCCCTATGTGCAATTGGGCGTCATGCCCCTGTTTGCGGTGGTGATGGCAGGCGTGCCGCTGGCCGGCCTTGGGCTTGAAACGCTGCTGCATCCGGTCACGCTGGGGATTGCGCTGGGGCTGGTTGTCGGCAAGCCGCTCGGCATTGTGACGCTGGCTTGGCTGGGATCGAAGGTGCTGCGCCAGCCGCTGCCGAGCCGGCTGACATCGCTGCTGGGGGCGGCTTTTGTCGCCGGAATCGGCTTTACAATGAGCCTGTTTGTCGGCGCGCTGGCCTTTTATGGCGATGCGGCGATGGAGGCGCCGATCCGCATCGGCGTGCTGGGCGGTTCAGTCATCGCGGCGATTTTTGGCCTGCTGATCTTGCATCTGAGCCTGCCAAAACACCGCCAGGCCCCAAGCGATGCCGCACTCGCCGCCCAGGAAAGCATCGCGGTGGATGAGGGCCTGCTCGATAAACGCTAAACAGATTGCCGGTTACGCTGCGCCGCGTTTTCTGCGGCAAAGCTTTGCCATGTCTGGATCCAGAACGGGACGGATGAGCGCACTTTCAGGCCGAGTGGATGCCGGTCGGTCGCCCGAAAAGCGCACAAACTTTTGATTCTACGTTATTTTTTCGAGCAGGCGGCGGGCGGTCGGCTCGGGATTGCTTTAGGGCCGCATGCTGAGGCGTACAGTCACGGTGCGGGGCTCGCCGGGGAAAAAGCGGTCCTGCCCGAACGCGAAGTCCGCGCGATCGGCGTATACCGCATCCAGCGCATTGCGGATGGTCAGGCCCAATCCAACCTGATCGCTCACGGCCCAAAGCGCCCGCACCGTGACAAGATCATGGCCCTCATAGCGGCGCGTATTGGCTGCATTTGTGAAATAGGCGCCCATATGGGACCACTCGATTTCCCCATCGAGGCCCGCACGCGGCGTAAAGCGCGCGCGAAGATTGCCCGTCCATCTCGGAGCGGTATCGATGTCGTCGCCCTGGCGGATGCTTTCACCCAACCGCGAAGAGGGATCAGAAAACTGATAGGTGTGGCGCGCATACGCAGTCCACCCACTCAGCAAGAAGGCCTCATTCAATCGCCAGTTTGCCGACAACTCCATGCCCAGATGGCGCGTCGTGGTATTATTGACCGTGAAGCCGTCGGCATTACGAAACGATCCGCCGT
>JBIKVO010000272.1:0-4653 GCA_044356795.1 Caulobacterales bacterium | reverse complement strand
GACGCACTTGCCCTGAGGACAGCCCCGCATAAAACCACGATACACGGGGCGCGCAAAGCAACTCGATCTCGGTTGGGTATCAAGCCTTGCGCGAGAATATGACCGATGAAGCAGATGAGGATTGCTGCCCTGGGGTCTGGGCGTTTCGCAAACACGACGCGCAAGGCCGTGTCTGTCGAGGGGATGGACAAAGTCGTTCCCGGGCGCGCTTATGTGCGCTGATCGAGCCGCATGATCCTGATGAAACAACGATCTGCCGTTTCCGCCATTTGCTGGAACAGCACGATCCGGGCCGGCGTCTGTTTGAAGAGGCGCATATTCATCTTGAGCAGAATAGGCATCTTGAGCAGAATGGGCATCTTGAGCAGAATGGGCTGAAAGTCGCCAAAGACACAATCCTTGACGCCGGGATCATCCACGCACCGTCTTCGACCAAGAACTTGGATCAGGCCCGCGATCCGGCATGGATCAGACCCAGACGGGCAACCCATGGTATTTCGGGATGACGGCCTCTATCGGCGTCGACAGCAAAACCAAGATCATCCACGCGGTCCTCGAAACCGCAGCAAACGTCGCCGATAGCCAAGCTCCCGCAGACTTTCTGCATGGCGAGGAGAGCCGCGTCTTGGCTGATCAAGCTTATCGCGGCCAGGGCGATGTCATCTGCGAGCGCGCGCCACATGCGCAGGACTTCACCAACCCGCGATACCGCCAGAACCCGCGATACCGCCAGAACGGGGGCGACGAGACCTTCAAGGCAAGAAACCAAACCAAGTCTTGTGTTCGCGCCAAGGTCGCGCTCGCGTTCGGCGTGATCAAGGGCGTGTTTGGCTTCACCAAAGTCAGATGCCGCGGACTTGAGACGATCGCCCATCGTCTGTTCATATCCTGCGCGCTCGCCAATAGCGTCATGGTGCGCCACGCTTTATGGTGCGCCACCCTTTGATGCGCCCCACAGCGAAGCTGTGTCCAGCGACCGGGAAATCCGCCTGCAGACTGCCCATACGGCGTAAAATCGTCGCTCAGCACGCGACTTTTGTGACCGGCTGACGTGAGACACTGCCTGGAATGCCAGACTTGATGCTTTTCCAGACGGTCCTTGGCGGACGACCGGGAACCACCCCTGATCAGGTCCAGGGCAGGCTTGGGCCTTCATCCGCGCTGTATCGCCCTACTCGCCAAACGCCGCTTTCAGCCGCGCCAATTGGCCGGCCAATCCACCCGGCGATAATGCCGCCTCGAAGCCGGCATCCAAGCGCACCACCCGATCATACAGCGCATCAGCACGCGCCCCAAGCGCGCGCAGCGCTGCGGGCAAATCCGCCGCCTGCGCCACGAATGTTTCAGCTTTCATGCTGGGACGGTCGACCAGGCGATACTTTTCCTCGCGGGCATTTTCCGGCGTCAATTCACCATCGCGCACCGCACGGTGCACCATCAACCAACTGGCCACCTGCATCAAACGCGTGGTGAGCCGCATGGTTTCGCCAGCATAGGCCAGCGCCGCCATCCGCGGCAGGGTGCGCGCTTCAGATCGGCCAGGGCCATCCAGATAGGCGGCCATGTCCTCCACCAAAGTCATACCCTCGCGATAGGTGCGCTCGAACACGGCGGAGCGGGCGAAAGCGACCAGAGACTGGGGCGCAGCGTCGATATGGCTATGGTCTTGCGGCGTCGTCATGACCCGCAGCGATTGCAAGCGCCGGGCCGCACGCATAAGGCGACGCTTGCCACGCTCAGTCGCCCCGCTTGGCGAAAACCTGGTCAGCGAGGGACCGTTGCGCGCGTTTGGCAGCGATCAGCGCCTCACATGCGGCAATCTGGGCCCGCAGATCAGCGATACGCGCCTCCAGCTCATCCAGGCCCAAAAGCTGCAGTTCCGCATCGCTCAGCGGGCCCGCCTTCGGCTTCGGGCGTTCGTCTTCGTCGCGCATCGTGGTTTCCTCAGCGAGTTGGTTAGCGTAAGCCGACCGCTCGGCCGCACGCAATGGCCGCCTTTATCGAGCCCGTCATGATCGCACACACCGCCATCCCGGAAACCATGACCGCCATCGCCCATGACGGCAGCGAGCCGCTGCGGCTGGCGACGCGCGCAACGCCCACGCCCGGCCCTGGCGAGGTGCTGATTAAGGTAGCCGCGGCCGGCATTAACCGACCGGATCTGTTGCAGCGCGCCGGGCTTTATCCGCCGCCAGCGGGTGCGCCGGTGACGCTTGGGCTGGAGGCGGCCGGCGCAATTGCTGCGATCGGCGACGGCGTGACCCGCTGGCTTGTGGGCGATGCGGTGACGGCGCTGCTGCCCGGCGGCGGCTATGCCGAATACGCGCTGGCGCCGGAGGGGTCTTGCCTGCCGATCCCGGCGGGTTTGACGCCCGTGCAGGCGGCGGCCCTTCCCGAGACGGTATTCACGGTCTGGGCGAATGTGTTCGAGGCGGGCGCCCTCAAACCGGGGGAAACGTTCCTGGTGCATGGCGGCGCTTCCGGCATCGGCACCACAGCGATCCAGATGGCGCGCGCCCATGGCGCCACGGTGCTGGCGACCGCGGGCGACGCGGACAAGGTTGCTCTCTGCCAGCGCCTGGGGGCGGCGCGTGGGATCAATTATCGCGATGAGGACTTCGAAGCGATCGCGCGAGCGATGGGGGGCGTGGATGTGATCCTGGATATGGTCGGCGCGCCTTATGCGCAGAAAAACCTCGCGATCCTGAGGGATTTTGGGCGCTTGGTTTATATCGCATTCCTTCATGGCTCTTCGACGCAAATTGATTTGATGCGCGTGATGTTGAAGCGTTTGACGATTACCGGCTCAACATTGCGATCGCGACCCGTTGCGGAAAAAGCGCGGATCGCTGCGGCGGTGGAACGGGTGGTGTGGCCGTGGGTTGAAACCGGCGCCGTGGCGCCGGTGATCGACGCGACATTTCCCCTCGCCGACGCCGACGCCGCCCATGCGCGGATGCAGGCCGGCGCCCACGCGGGTAAAATTGTGCTGGTGGTGTGATTGGGGCTGGCGATGGGGAGACTGCCGATGACAGGTCCAATTTCGATATGCCCAGAAAGCAAAGGACTAAAGCCAAGGAAAGTTGGTAGTGGGGCGGAATTCGCCGGTTTCGGCGGCTCGGATCAGCCGGTAAGCTGATGGTTGGCTGTCGAGTGCTGCGGTCAATCCTTGGCCCCAACCTACCCGATGGCCTGGTTGTACGAGCGGCTATTCATCGGCGGGAGGCGCGCCTTTGACCTGAGGAGCAGGCTTTCAGAGCAGTCTGGCTATTTCTTCGAATGCCGGGAGGATTGTTTGAATGAGTCTGGGGTCGGGATGACGACCTTTCATAACCGTGTGATTATGGCAGTGTCGGCCTCCCGACATTGTTAAGGCCGACATTGTCAAGGCCGATATTGTTAAGGACCCTCTCTGCGACGTGGGAAAGCCGCCAAACCCATTCACATGACAACAGCGCCGGAACCTGTAACCTCTGAAGTCTTGGCGGGCGTTGTGGAACGCGTCACGTTTCACAACGAGGAAAACGGCTTTTGCGTCATACGGGCGAAGGCGCGTGGCCATCGCGATCTGATCACAGTCATTGGCCATGCGGCAAGCATCTCGGCAGGAGAATGGATTACGGCGTCTGGCGAATGGGTCAACGATCACACCCATGGTCAGCAATTCAAAGCGCGCTTCCTGCGCACGTCAGCGCCGACCTCAATCGAGGGCATCGAGAAATACCTTGGCTCCGGCATGATCCGTGGCATCGGGCCAGTCTATGCGAAAAAGCTGGTGCGCGCTTTCGGCGAGAAAGTGTTCGACACCATTGAGGCAGAACCCTTCCGCCTGCGCGAGGTCGCCGGGATTGGCGCGGTGCGCGCCAAACGCATCACCGATGCCTGGACCGAGCAAAAGATCGTCCGCGAGATCATGGTGTTCCTGCATAGCCATGGCGTCGGCGCCGCACGTGCGGTGCGCATCTTCAAGACCTACGGGGCCGACGCCGTACAGGTCATGACAGAGAACCCGTACCGGTTGGCGCGCGACATTCGCGGCATTGGCTTCAAGACCGCTGATGGTATCGCCATGAAACTCGGGGTTGAGAAAACAGCCATGATCCGGGTGCGATCCGGCATCTCATATGCGCTGACCGAAGCGATGGAAGACGGACATTGCGGGCTTCCCGCCGCCGTGCTGGTTCCGCTGGCGGAAAAACTGCTGGAAGTGGGGGCTGATCTCATCCGCACGGCGCTCGATTTGGAACTCGCCGAGGGCACGGTGATCGCCGATAGCCTCGGGGCGACGGCTTGTATCTTTCTGGCCGGCCTTTACCGAGCCGAACAGGCTATCGCCGAGCGCCTGCTCACACTCGCGCGCGCCGCATTACCGTGGGATGCGATTGACGCAGACAAGGCATTACCCTGGATTGAGCAGCGGATTGGCCTCGAATTCGCGCCAAGTCAGAAAGCGGCGGTGCGTCTTGCGCTCGCGTCCAAGGTGCTTGTGATCACGGGCGGCCCCGGCGTCGGCAAGACCACCATCGTCAATGCGATCCTGCGCATTCTTGCCGCCAAGCACATGAAACTGCTGCTGTGCGCGCCGACCGGGCGGGCGGCCAAGCGGCTTAATGAGACGACGGGGCTGGAAGCAAAAACCATTCATCGCCTGCT
>JBIKVO010000271.1:0-4691 GCA_044356795.1 Caulobacterales bacterium | reverse complement strand
CCCCGCATTGCCTCATCCAAAATGTTACCGAAGATTGTCCGCCGATAGGTGTGGCGGCGTCAGCGAATCAGATCGCTGGCGCGGATGGCGGACGGGATCAGCATGGGCGCGCGGCGCGAGGTCGTAGCAGCGGTGGCGGAGCGGTATGCTCTCGCGGGCCGACGCGAAAAGGGTCGAATACGCGATGCGCTGACGGCGGTGACGGTGTGGCATCGCAAGCTTGCCGTCCGGACGCTGTCGGCAAGTCGGTTGGTGCGGTCGCAAGAGGCCGCGGCGCAAGGCGATCGGCCCGCCACTGATGAAGCGCAAGCCGCCATAGCCCCGTCCGTCAAGCGTCAGCGCAAGTATGACGCCATCCGTGATGGCCCGATTGCTTTGTGGGAAGCGTCGGATCGCATCTGCGGCAAGCGCTTAAAGGTGATGATCGCGTCATGGCTGCCGGCGCTGGAGCGACACGGTCGCCTGGCGCCAGGACTATGTCCGCGGCCTCTCAGCCTGCACGAAGCTTTGCAGGCGTTGCATGATGATGGCGTTTGCCTCCGCCATGATCCGGTCAATCAGGTCCTGCACGGTGGGGATATCGTGGATCAGGCCCGCCACCATGCCGCAGCTCCAGGCGCCGGCGTCCATCTCGCCCGCTTTCATGATGCGCGGATAAATCCCGGCCACCTCTTCGATAATGTCTTCGAACTTGAGATTAGCGCCAAGCGCCCGTTCTTTCTCCAGCAAACGCTCAACGGCGGCATTATTCAAAACGCGTTCGGTGTTGCGCAGCGGGCGCATCACAAGGCGAGTGTCGAGTTCGCTGGCTGCAACCAGCGCTTGCTTCACATTGTCATGCACAGGCGCTTCTTTGGTGGCGATAAAGCGCGTACCCATATTCATGCCTTCAGCGCCCAGCGACAGCGCTGCCACAAGGCTGCGTCCGTCCGCCATGCCGCCAGAGGCCACAAACGGTATCTTCAATTCCTCCGCCGCGCGCGGCAGCAGAATGAAATTTGGCACATCGTCTTCACCGGGATGGCCGCCGCATTCAAAACCATCCACGCTGACAGCGTCGCAGCCGATCGCTTCCGCCTTCACGGAGTGACGCACGCTGGTGCATTTGTGGATGACTTTGACGCCCGCTTCCTTAAGGGGCGGCAGATATTTCTGCGGATTATTTCCAGCGGTTTCGACGATGCGAACGCCGCCATCAATGATCACTTTGATAAGGCCGGAATAATCGGGCGGCGTCAGCGACGGCAGAAATGTGAGGTTCACGCCGAAGGGTTTCTTCGTCATGGCTTTGCACTTTTCAATTTCAGCAGCGAGTTTTTCGGGCGTGCCCAGCGTCAAGCCGGTGATGATTCCCAGGCCGCCCGCATTCGAGACCGCCGCCGCCATCTCAGCAAAACCAACATAATGCATGCCGCCTTGAATGATCGGATGATCGATGCCGAACAGTTCGGTGATGCGGGTTTTCATGGGTGTCGCTCCCTTTTGGTATGTGTGGGGCCAGCATAGGGGGCTGCCAGCGCGAAAGCAAAGCCGCGCGGGCGGGACGATTTGCGGATCCAGTCGATCCGCCTGATCCGGCCCAGCGATATCCGGTCCAGCGCCATGCGCTTGTCCAGCGCCATGCGCTTGTCCAGCGCCCTCGCGCCGGCATTGAGATGTTCCAGGTGCGCGATCACATCGCCAATCGTCACGCGATTGGCCACCGTCGGCATGGCTTTGGGTCGCACCGCGAACCGTTGGGTCAGCGCCTTGGCGACCGCATGTGCGGTCACATGCTCCGACACGCCATCGTCATCGCGCGCGATCACACAGTTGAGGGCCAGGCAATTGGCGAGGCCGTCGACATCCTCGCGGTTCATCGCGTCGACAAACCGCGACACCACCGTGCGAACAGGTTCTGGGCGAGCCAGCATCGAAGGCATCCACACACGACCCCAGCGGCAGTCCCGGCTGGCTGCGATACAAAGGCGCGTTAGGCGCGATGTGCGGGCCTGCGCGCGGTTAGCGAATGAAGTCGATCCGCGCGATCAGCCCGTCGCGCAGGGTATAGACGGCCGCCATTTCAAACGCGGCGCCGTCCGGGTTGCGCCGGATCCGTTCATGGTCGACCACCACCGGTCCCACTGCGATCCGATTGACCAGTTGGGCGTGGTTCTTGGGGTGTTCGGCGAACACTTCAGAATAGCGGGCGCGTATCGCCTCAACGCCCGCATGGGTGATGGCCCCGTGCCAGTCGCGGATTGTTGCGTCCGGCTGGTACAGCGCCATATGGGCGTCAAGATCTTGGACGTTGTAGGCGTCCAACTGGGCCTGAATCGCGTTGAGCCCCATGGCTTGGGTGTCCGAGATCACGGTTTCGATGCGGCCAATGGCGGCGTCCTTGACGGTGTAGAAGGTCGCGACATAGCAGCGCACGCCGTCAATTCTTTGGGAAGCTTCATGGTCGATCACGACGGGGCCAACGGCGATCCGGTTGAGCGACCGGGTCAGCCCAAGGGGATAGGCGGCCATGGTTTTCTCATAGACCAATTGGCAGGCATCCCGCCCGGAGGCGAGCGCCTCGCCGGCCAAGGGGCCGATCTGGCAATCCCCAGAGAGGGTTGAAGCGAGGCCTTCCGCGTCGCCACGGCCATAGGCGGTGAGATTGGCGTCAACCAAATGGGTGGTCAGGCTCATGGCGCGGCTCCTGGGGTCTTGATGCGCCACGCTAGATCAACATGCTTAACAGACAGCGCCAATCCCGGCGGCGGCGTCGCGCAGTCGTGACTTCACTCTGCCAGTGGGTTTGCCTAAAGCGTCGGCGCATGGGTTTGGAAGGATGATCATGTGCAACGCAAAGATGCGGCGGGCGCGGATTGCGTTGGTGCTGGCGGGGGCTTGGTTGGCGGCGTTCACCTTTGGGGCGTGTGCGCCCCAAACTACGCCAGGACAACTATCGCAAGGAAAACCATCGCCAGAACAACCATCGCCAAAACAACCATCGCCAGAACAACCATCGACGGGGCAAATGCCCACGCCCCAGCTTCTGCCATCACGCGCTGTTCGCATCGCTGATCTGTCGATCTCCGATACGCGCGATCAAACCATTGTCGGAGAAATCGTGGCGATCAGGGACGGTTATAAACTGCGGGTGCGCGATGGCTCGGGGGAGGTTTTGGTTGATGCGGGGCTGCGCGGGCGCTTGCCGACGGGATTTGCGCCGCGCATCGGCGATCAGATCACCGTCACCGGGCGCAATGACGACAGCGCTGATTTTGACGCTATGTCCATCACCACCGCCGCCGGCGCCGGATTTACGATCGATCGGCGCGGCGAGTAATGGCGATTTTGCCTTGCCCAAACACTGCGCCAACACCACGTCTGCGTCATGCTGATTCTTGGCGCGCTTGCCGTGATTGCGCTATTGGCGCTGATGTTTGGCCCGCAATGGTGGGTTCGCCATGTCATGCGCAAACATGGCGTCGATCGCCGGGACTTTCCCGGCACCGGAGGTGAGCTTGCCCGGCATTTGCTGGACAAGGGTGGGCTTGCAGATGTGCGCCTTGAGGAGTGTGCGCCGGGCGCAGACCATTACGATCCGATTAGTCGTGCGGTGCGCTTGTCGCCGGAGAATTTCCATGGTCGCTCCATCACCGCGGTGACAGTGGCTGCGCACGAAGTTGGCCATGCCTTGCAGCACCGGGATGGTGATCCTGTTCTGGTCGCGCGGACAAAATGGGCGGGCGCGGTGTCGATTGCGGGGATGGCCGCGCTTGGGGTGATGGCGTCGATCCCGGTGCTGGCTTTTTTTCTGAAGTCGCCGATCTTGATTGCTTTGCAGGTGATTGCGATTGTCGCCTTGTTGGGCTCGCGCATTCTCGTGCACGCAATGACGCTGCCCCTGGAGATCGACGCCAGCTTCAAGCGTGCGCTGCCGATTTTGGAGCGTGGAGGGTATCTCGGCTCTGATGACATGCCGGCTGCGCGCTCCGTATTGACGGCGGCCGCCCTGACCTATGTTGCCGGTGCGTTGGCGACGCTGCTCGACGTGCTGCGGTGGTGGCGGTGACGGCGTTTTCCGATTGCAGACCCAAAATCGCAGACTCGATACCTCAGATCGCATCCACGCCGGCGCCTGTAAGACCACTACCGCACCGTGTGTTGGTGAGTTCTTTGGCGGTCTCCTCCAGCACCGCCCTGCGCCGCCCAAAATCACCACTGCTGCGCCCAGCTTTACAAGCCCTGCCGCCATTTCCTTGCCAAGGCCCTTGCCGCCACCGGCGACCAAAAAGCTTTGGCCCTGCATCCAGGCGTCTGTAAACATCAGCTTCCGGCGTCTATCCGGCGTCTCCCTTCGCGCTTGGTTGTTCGGCGCAGCCTCGATTGCCGCGCGCCGGCGTGAAGCTATGCTGTGACGCTGTGTGCGGCCCATGCACCACGACGGGGCGCGGCCTCGCTTTATGCCCCGTGATGGCGTAAGGCCTCTCTTGGCGGGATGTCTGACCAGCTGGATGTCGGTTGGTCGGTGAAAGTCACGCGCATTCAAGAACGGGCAAGAACGGCCAAGAACGGCCAAGAACGGCCAAGAACGGGGGCATACCGATCGGGATTCAATGCCCCGGCCGATGGCTTCCGCTGGCCCTTTCGCCCATGAAAGACACCGTGTGACCGCCGCTGCCCCTTTTGCCGATCTTCATCCCAGTCTTGCCGAG
>JBIKVO010000270.1:0-4700 GCA_044356795.1 Caulobacterales bacterium | reverse complement strand
CCCCCAGGATTGATAGACCTCAAGAACGGTTTCCACGATGGCGCGTTCCCGCGCGAGGATCGGGCCGCGGCGATCAGCGAAACCGCGGGGGCGGCGCGCCTTTGGACGAAAATCTTCAGTACTCATGGCAGTGGCTCTATCCTCGCCGGCGCTGCACCGCAACGGCGCCGAAATTGCACCAGCCAGGCGAACGGAGATCGCCATGCTCGCCTGTTTATCTGCGCTCGCCCTCGGGGCTTTGCCGATGACCGATATCGCCCCCCTCGCCGTCGCCGTTGAGACCGACGCCCGCACCCTGCGCGCCAGCGTTCAAACCGCAGCAGAGCCCGCCTATCAGGCTGCCCTAAAGGACTTTTCAGACGATGCGATGGCGCTATCGAAGGCCCTGCGCGAAGCCGGCCTGACTGACGATTTACCTTGCATTTTCAAGGGCATATCTGAGGACGCCTTGGTTAAGGCGCAAGCCGTCCGCGACGCGGCGCCAGCCATGCGGGGGCTTGCAGGAAGCCAGCTGGCGGCCCTGCTCGACGACGCGATCCTTCTGGCGCCAATGGCTGCGGAGATCGCGCGCAGGGACCGGCGTTAACGCCTTCGACAGCCGGTTACGCGTCGACATCAGCCTCCAGAGCGAATTCCTGAATGAATTCGCGCCGCGGCTCGACCACATCGCCCATCAGTTTGGAGAACATCTCGTCGGCCTCATCGGCATGTTCAACGCGCACCTGCAGCAGGGTGCGCGCGTTCGGATCCAAAGTGGTTTCCCACAATTGATCCGGGTTCATCTCACCGAGGCCCTTGTAACGCTGGATCGATAAGCCCTTGCCGCCCGCCGCCAACACGCATTTCAGCAATGACAGCGGCCCGTACACGATGTGGCTTTCCGCGCCACGGATCAGCGTTGCGGGCTTGGCGTAGGTTTCGGCAAGTCCGGCAGCGCGATCGCCAAGGCGGCGCGCATCAATGGAGCCGAGCAACAATTTATCCATCACCACGCGCTCAGCCACGCTGCGCACGGTGCGCTCCAACACGAAGGCCTGATCGGGATCGAAGCGTGCACTCCATGTCGCTTCGCCCTCCTCGGCCAAGCGATTGAGACGTTCGGCGGCAGCGTCTGCGGCGGCGGTCTGCGCCACAGAATCGCCAGCCGCGAGCACCCCGGCGATTGCAGCCTGCTCCAGACACACATCCGGCGCCCGACTCTGCAGGCGATCAATCAACAGGCGCACGACAGCGGCTTCCCGCACGAGACGTTTCAGATCTTCGCCCGCGATCTGCACGCCATCGCCCATGCGCAGGATGGCGCCATTGGCGCCTTCCTCCACCAGGAACGCCTCCATCGCGGCTTCATCTTTCAAATAACGCCCGCTTTTCCCTTTGCTGGCCTTGTAAAGCGGCGGCTGCGCGATGTAGAGGTGGCCGCGCTCCAAAACATCCGGCATTTGGCGGTAGAAAAACGTCAACAACAATGTGCGAATATGCGCGCCGTCGACGTCGGCGTCGGTCATGATAACGATCTTGTGGTAGCGCAGCTTGTTGATGTCGAAATCGTCGCGCCCAATGCCGGCGCCGAGTGCAGTGATCAGCGTACCGACCTGCTCCGACGACAGCATCTTGTCGAAGCGCGCGCGCTCCACGTTTAAGATTTTGCCGCGCAAGGGCAATACAGCCTGATATTCGCGATTGCGTCCCTGCTTGGCGGAGCCGCCCGCTGAGTCGCCCTCAACGATGAACAGCTCCGACTTTGCGGGGTCTTTCTCCTGGCAGTCAGCCAGTTTGCCCGGCAGGGAGGTGATGTCGAGCGCGCTTTTGCGTCGCGTCAGTTCGCGCGCCTTGCGCGCCGCCTCACGGGCGGCGGCGGCCTCAACGATTTTGCCCATCACCGATTTCGCGGGCGCTGGATTTTCTTCAAACCATTGCGAAAGCCCTTCAAAGACAAGGCTTTCGACAACCGGGCGCACTTCCGAAGACACCAGCTTGTCTTTGGTCTGTGAGCTGAATTTCGGGTCCGGCGCTTTCACCGACAGCACACATGTCAAGCCTTCGCGCGCATCGTCACCGGTGATATCCACTTTTTCTTTTTTCGCGATCCCACTGTCTTGCATATAGGCGTTCACCACGCGCGTCAGCGCGCCACGAAATCCCGCAAGGTGCGTGCCGCCATCACGTTGCGGGATGTTGTTGGTGAAACACAAGACATTTTCATGGTAGCCGTCGTTCCACTGCAGCGCGGCCTCGACCACGATGCCATCGCGATCGCCAATCACATACACCGTGTCCGGGATCAAGGCCTGGCGCGTGCGATCGAGGTGCTGGACAAACGCCTTCACCCCGCCTTCATAGAGCAGAATTTCTTCAAACGGTTCAGCGCCCCGCAAATCGCGAAACGTAATCTTCACGCCTGAGTTCAAAAACGCCAGCTCACGCAGCCGATGCTCCAGCGTCTTGCGATCGAATTCGGTTTTTGAAAAAATCGTCGGCGACGGCAAGAAGCGCACTCGCGTGCCGCGCCGCCCTGCCGCGTCGCCGCGCACGCTGAGCGGGGCCTCAGCCTCGCCCATGCGAAAACGCATCGCGTGCTCTTTGCCGTCGCGCCAGATCGTCAGATCGAGATGTTCCGACAGCGCGTTGACCACTGAGACGCCAACGCCGTGCAGGCCGCCGGAGACCTTGTAACTGCCCTGCTCTTCGGTATTGGCGAATTTCCCGCCGGCGTGCAACTGCGTCATCACCACTTCCGCAGCGGAAACGCCTTCCTCCTGGTGGATGCCGGTGGGGATGCCGCGGCCGTCATCGCTGATTTCTGCGGAACCATCCGGATGCAGCGTCACCGCGACATGTTTCGCATATCCCGCGAGCGCCTCGTCGATGGCGTTATCGACCACCTCATACACCATGTGGTGCAGGCCGGAGCCATCATCGGTGTCGCCGATATACATGCCAGGGCGTTTGCGGACAGCATCTAAGCCCTTGAGAACCTTGATGGATTCGGCGCCGTATTCGCCATTGGCAGGGCCGCCGTGCTTCGGCGTGTCGACCGTGTCGCTCATGTCGTGAGATTCGCTTCGTTTTCGATAATGCATTCTAGAGGCAAATGCCGCCCGCGTCTCGCCTTTACGCTGTTGAAACAACCCTGGCCGATGGCTCGAGGATTCAGCTTGACGGCCAGGATAGTCAACCTCTTGCCACGCCCAATCAGCCGACCAAGCCATATTGGCCGATCCGGTGGCGCGCGAGAGACCGATTGCGCAAGAATGGGCGCGGATGGACGCCATCGCCAACACAATCATGCTCGGCATCGATGTTTCGAAGGGCCGGCTGAATATTCATATTCGCGACACCGGCGAAGCATTTGCGTTGAGCCGTGATGCTGAAGACGTGGCGACTTTGGCGGCGCGGTTGAGCGCGGTCAAACCAAAGGCGGTCGTGCTCCAAGCGACCGGCAGCAACGAAGCCATGATGGCCGCCGCTTTGGCGGACGCCGGCTTGCCGGTCGTCGTCGTCAATCGGGCGCAGGTCAGCGCGTTTGCCAAAGCGGCAGGCAAACGCGCCAAGACAGATCCGATCGACACCGCCGTCATCGCCCACTGTGTTGAAGCCGCTGCACCAGACATCCGCCCCTTCAAAGACGACGACGCCCGTCTCTTGACGGATTTGGTTGTCCCTCGCCGCCAAATCCCGGCGATGATGACGGCGGAACCTCAGCCTCATGATACGGCGCCCGCACGCTCATCGCAGAACTCCCGGAACTCAGCGCCCTCAATCGCCATGGCAGCCCAAAATGCTTGACCAGAAAAACAGTCGCTCCGGCGGCTCGTCAAACCGCACTGCAAAACGGCGGCCAAAGCCGGCCCCATCTTGCTGGCCGTCGCGCAACCCCATGCGGCCCGGCACACCCACCACCCAATACTCACCCATCCAAGCCTTGGCGCAATCCTCCAGCTTTTCGCCGAGATCATCGGCCAGCATGGCGGACGACGCCGCGATTGCCAGCTTGACCGGGTTCGCCGGGATCGGACTGTCAATGCCGGCAAGGATCGGCGGTGAGCTGGTGAGGATGGGGAAAGGCGCGTTCATGGTGCGATCCTTTCACACAGGCCTTGGGCCTTGAACCCGGAGCGGCGCGCGCGGCGTAATGCATGCCATGGAAGCAATTTACTGGGTGCTCACTTGGACGTGCCGCCGCAAGTGCCGCCACTGTTACGACGACCGCTTTCGCCCATATGTGCGCGAAGATCTTTCCCGCATCGTGAACGAGGGCAAGAAGGCCTGCCGCGCCATCATCGACAATCTGCCTGACGATTTCACGTTTCGCACACGATCTGGCGCCTGCAAGCGCGGATTGCTCGTGCTGGCAGGCGGTGAATTATTGATTGATCGCGTGCGCGAGACACTATTCTATCCCGTTCTCGATGCGTTGCGCGAACGCTACGGTCATGCTGCACTACATATTTCGGTTCAAACGACCGGCGATGTCATGACGCCGCAGCATGTCGAAGACATGCTGGCCCGCGGTGTCGGCACGATCGCGATTGCATCCATCGATGATCATCACGTCGGTTTCGAGGGCGACAAAAAATTCGCCTTCATGGACCGCGTGCGCGCAATGATGGCGCCGTTTGGCGTAAAGGAGATCGCCTTGGGCGGCGCACGAGACGCAAAACTGAAAGCGCCTGATCCCGCTGCCCGCAAAGGCGAGGGGC
>JBIKVO010000269.1:0-4714 GCA_044356795.1 Caulobacterales bacterium | reverse complement strand
GCCGCGCTCTGCATCGCCGCCTACGGCTTCCTGATCTCCGAACGGGAGACGATTTCCCCCTCAGGACCTCGCTTCGACCTCAGACGCCCGTCGTCTGCCATTTCCGAGAACCGACGACCCCGAGGCGCTGCCAATATGGACAGCGCGACACGTGGCGGGCTCAAGTGCAACGGTCCGACAGATTGAATATCGCCCTGGCGCGGTCACTGGATAGATGTCCATGTTGCGCAGTACACAGACGAAATAATCCAACAGCCGTTTTGTGACGTAGTAGCGCTAAAGCTCTGCGAGAAACCTCATCCATGCCCGCAACACTGCTCATCTAGACTTCCCGTTCGCGCACCACCTTCTTGACCTTGCGCAGGGCGCTGTCGCGCTTCAGCCGGGACAGATGATCAATGAAGACCACGCCCTCCAGGTGATCCAATTCATGCTGGAAGCAGACGGCGAAAAGGCCTTCAGCCTCCTCGGTGTGCTCCACGCCATGATAATCGCGGAAGCGGATCTTGATCCGGGCCGGGCGATCGACTTCGTCAAAGAATTCCGGCACCGACAGGCAGCCCTCTTCATACGGCGCCTTGTCCTCAGAGGCCCAAATCACCTCGGGATTGACGAAACACCGCGGGGCCGGCGGCTCGTCCTTTTTGGCGAGATCCATCACCACGATGCGCAGCGGCACGCCGATCTGGATCGCGGCCAGACCGATGCCCGGCGCATCGTACATCGTCTCCAGCATGTCATCCATCAGGGCGCGGTGTTCATCGGTCACCGGCCCCTCGATGGGCTTGGACTTGAGTTTCAGCCGCGGGTCCGGCACGGTGAGGATCGGTTTGATAGCCATGACGTAGAAGTATGAAGCGTCGCCTTCCGGGTCAAGAAAGCCCGCTTGCGCGGCTGGCGGCCTTGCTGTATGGCCCCCGCTTCTGTTTTCGCGCCGCGCGCCATCTATCGATAGGGTTAAGGCCATGAAGTCCGAAGGCCATCCAGATTACCATTTCATCACCGTCAAAATGACAGACGGCACTGAATATCAAACCCGCTCCACCTTCGGCAAAGAAGGCGCGGTGTTGAGCCTCGACATTGACCCTAAAACCCATCCAGCCTGGACCGGCGGCAACCAGCAGATGATGGACCGCGCGGGCCGGGTTTCGAAGTTCAACGACAAGTTCGGCGGCTTCCTCGCCAAAAAGAAGTAGCCCGGTGCGCGCGGCTGGCTTTGCCCTGGGCGCCCTTCTGCTCACGGCGTGCGCCGCCGGGCCAACCGAGACGCTGGGCGTCGCCGCGAAAGCCGCCGCCGCTGAGCTTTTGGCCGCCAGCCAGCCTGGCGAATGGCGCGGGCTGGACCTTGACCATACCCTGGTGATGGATCTGGGCGCCGGCAAAGAGGTGGTGATCGAGCTTGCACCCGCCATGGCGCCGCTGGCCGCCGCCAATATCAAAACCCTGGTTCGCGGCCGGTACTTCGATGGCCTCAGCATCAATCGCGTGCAGGACAATTTCGTCACCCAATGGGGCGACCCCGAGGAAGGCGAAAAGGCGCGCCCGATGGCCGGCGCCGCCAAAACCCTCACCCCCGAGTTTGACCGCCCGATCGCGAACGGCCCGGCCTTCCAACGCCTTCCGGAAGCGGATGTCTACGCCCCGGAGGTGGGCTTTGTGGGCGCCTTTCCGGCCGCGCGCAATCCAGCCGAAGGGCGCATGTGGCTGTCGCACTGCTATGCCATGGTGGGCCTTGGCCGTGGCAATGAGCCGGAAAGCGGCAATGGCGAGGAATTGTATGTCGTGATCGGCCACAGCCCGCGCCAGCTGGATCGCAACATCACACTGGCCGGGCGCGTGGTGTGGGGGATCGAGCATCTCTCGGCCTTGCCGCGTGGGACCGGGCCGTTGGGCTTTTACGAGAAGCCCGAACAACGCATCGCCCTCCGCAGCATGCGGGTGGCGGCCGATATCGCCGAAGGCGGCGGAATCGCTGGTGCGCTGGAGGCGTTGCGCACCGATAGCGCCACATTCACCAGCGTCGTGGAAGCGCGCCGCAACCGCACGGATGCGTGGTATCTGCGCCCGGCGGGCCGTATCGATCTGTGCAGCGTTCTGCTGCCGGTTCGGAAGCGGGCAGGATAGGCGCAGGACGCTCCGGAACACCCGTTTCTGAACGGTCATGGCGTGGGAGAATGCGTGATGAAACGATCAAGATCGGCGCTTTCTTCGGGTCTTGGACTGGGCTGTCTGGCGACAGCTCTGACCTTGACGCTCCTCCCCAATGCTGCGGCGCAACCAGGGCCGGCCGCACCGCCCATGATCACCACCGCGGCGTTCGAACACTTGCCGAATGGCGCAGTGTTTGAACGCTTCTATCCGCAGGCCGCGCGCGATCAGGGGGTATCTGGCCGCGTGCGCGTGCAATGTACCGTCAGCCAGACTGGAACGCTGATCGACTGCCAGATCGTCAGCGAGGATCCGAAAGGCTGGGGCTTTGGCGAGGCGACACTGCGCTTGGCCGGGGAGTTCCGGGTTCGCCCCGCCACCGCCGACGGCGCGCCCACAGCCAACGGCGTGATCTCGTTTCCGGTGGTGTGGCGAATGGACGGGCCGCCGCCGATCTTCGCTGCACCGCAGGCGGCGCTGTTTGCATCGGGCGGCGCCAAATTGAGCGAGTCGATGGATCACATCTGGGCTGCAAGGCCGAGCGCAGCGGCCTTCATGGCCGAACGGCCGGGCCAAGGCGGCTTTGCGGTTTTGAGCTGCCGCGTCAATCGCGAGGGCGGGTTAAGCGTGTGCGGCGTCAACGCCGAATCGACGGCAGACGCCGGCGCCGCTGCGGCGCGTCTGTCGCGCGCCTATCGCGTCAACCCGATCGTCGCCGGGCGCGATACCAAAGGCGCAATCGTGGTGTTCCGGGTCGATTTTGACCGCTGAGCGAGGCGGCTTGCCCGGACCATTGCCCACCGATCTGGTCATTATCCTCAAAAAGTCCGCTCATGGCGGCCGCCATGTCGCGCGTGCCGCAGAAGGGCCCGACAGCGAAATGACCTTTCAGCACCGCGCTTTACTCGATCGCGCCTTGAATGATGCCCGCGCCTTTGGGCTGAAGATCATCCCGCGCCGCAATTCTAGTGTCGCACAAGCGGCCCGGCATCCAGACTGGTCGGACGTGATCCAAGTCGTCTGAAATCCGTGATCTGGCCGCGCCTTTCGCCCTGTGACCACCGTCACGGCGTCTGGGTGAAGCCGCCGATAAGGTCCTTTTCGTGGTCGACGCGATGACGCGGCGGCCAAACCGAAAAGGAAGAGACCCATGACCCGCTTTTCTGTCACCGCCCGCTTGGCTTCGTTGGTTGCCGGCGCGTTCGTGTTCGCCCTCGCGATGGCGCCCTTGGCCAGCCAAGCCACGCATATGATGGCATAACTTTCTGAAATTATGGAGAAAACAATGACGGACTTGGAAACCGCGATGCGCTTTGCCTCGATCACCGCCGCCTGCGCCCTCTTCACCCTGGTGATGAGCCCCATCACCCAGCAAATCGCCCAGGTGATGGCATAACGGGCGCCGCGACACGACGAACCGCCGCCCTCTTGCGCCGAAACACCAAACGAAAACGCGCCAACCGTCTCAGGTCGGCGCGTTTTCGTTTGGTGTTTCAGCCGCTTAAGCCATCACGACGCCTGACGAAATCATCAGCACAACCATCGCCATCAAGGCCGCGGCGCCGGCCGGCGCAAACACGCCCCACCCCGCCGCCCCACCGCCAAACAGACGCGCTTCACCGCCACGATATCGCCGGGGTCTTCCTGGAATGCGCGCGTCGGCGGCTGCTTCGACTGTTGCCCAAGACAAGGTGGGGCCACGACGCCGACCGTCAAGCGAGCGCCCGATCGTATATTATTCCACCAGTGCTTGTGCCTGTTCGGTCCGCGTGATCCACCCGCCGCCAAGCACGCGCTCGGGCCGATCAGCGTCGTAAAACACCGTCGCCTGGCCCGGCGCAACGCCCTCTTCGGGGGCGTCAAACCGGATGGCCCATCCAGCCTTGGCGTCAAGCCGTGCCGGGATCGGCGGCCGTGTTGAGCGAACCCGCGCCAGCACCCGGCGCCCGTCAAGTGCATCTTCGCTGCCTACCGCTTCACCGATCCAGTTCACTTCTGTCAGGATCGCGGCGCACACGCCCAGCGCCTCACGCGGGCCGACGATCACACGTTTCTTGTCTGCATCCAGCTTGATAACGAACAGCGGTTCGCCCGTGGCCACCCCGATCCCGCGACGTTGTCCGACGGTGAAATGAATGACGCCGTTATGCGTCCCCAAAACGCGACCATCCAGATGCACGATCTCGCCCGGCTCCACCGCGCCAGGTCGCAGCTTTTCCACCACCTGCGCATATTTGCCGGTCGGGACAAAGCAGATGTCCTGGCTGTCGGGCTTTTCCGCGACAACAAGACCGAACTCCGCAGCCAGCGCGCGCACATCCGGCTTGTGCATGTGGCCAAGTGGAAAGCGCAGAAAATCGAGCTGTTCGCGCGTGGTCGCGAACAGAAAATAGCTTTGGTCGCGATCGGAATCTGCGCCGCGATGCAGCGCCGGGCCGTCTTCGCCCATAACGCGTTGCACATAGTGACCGGTGGCAAGACAGTCCGCGCCCAAATCCCGCGCCATATCCAACAAATCGCGGAACTTTACCTTTTGATTGCAGCGTATGCACGGAATCGGGGTTTG
>JBIKVO010000268.1:0-4722 GCA_044356795.1 Caulobacterales bacterium | reverse complement strand
CTCCTACCACCGGACCGCCAGGAGCAGGTCAGGCTACCTTCGAACTCGAAGGTATACTAACATGAGGATCGGCTGTCTGGCGGACAATCTGCTGCCCTTTGATGATTCACCTGTCAGCTTGTGCCTAAGCTTGTGATTCTTGCCCAAACCAGCCCCCATGAGTTGCCTTTCGAAAGCGGCAGCTTCCGATCCAACTTCGCCGGAAAGCTCAGTCCCAACGGAGAGATCGTGAAAGATCCATACGAAATTCTGGGGGTCGCACGCATCGCCTCGCGCGACGATATCCGCAAGGCTTATCGACGACTGGCGAAGAAGTTGCATCCTGATCTCAATCCCGGAGACAAGCAGGCTGAAGCGCGCTTCAAGGAAGTGACGGCCGCCAACGATCTGCTTTCCGATCCTGACAAGCGCCAGAAATTCGACAGCGGTGAAATCGACGCCTCTGGAGCTGAGCGGCCGCGGCAACAATACTACAAGGACTTTGCGAGCGGCCGCGCGGGCGCGGGAAGCCCGTACGAAAATAGTTCCGGGTTCGCAGACTTTGCTGACGGCGAGGATTTGTTCGCGGAACTGTTTCGCCGCCAAGCCGGGCAAGCGCGGCGCACGCGCGGCGCGGATTTGCACTATCGTCTGGCGATCTCGTTTCTAGATGCCGTCAACGGCGCGTCCCAGCGGCTCACGCTGCCCGATGGCGGCTCACTCGACGTGACTATTCCGGCCGGCATTCAAGAGGGTCAGACGCTGCGCCTGCGCGGAAAGGGCGCGCTGTCGCGCGGCGATGGCGAGCCCGGCGATGCGCTGGTGGAAATCTCGATCAATCCGCATCGCTTCTTTGTTCGTCAGGATGACGACATTCATATTGAACTCCCGATCACGCTCTCGGAAGCGGTGTTGGGCGCGCGCGTCAAAACACCCACGCCGACGGGGGCGGTGATGCTGACGGTGCCCAGGGGATCAAACACCGGCACGCTTCTTCGACTGAAGGGCAAAGGCGTGGCGCGCCGCGGCGGATACGGCGATGAACTCGTTAAGCTCAAGGTCATGTTGCCGTCAGAGCCGAACGCTGAGCTAGAAGCGTTTCTCTCCAATTGGGCGTCTGCAAGCAGCGATGATCCACGCAAGGACATGGTGTCATGATTTTCACGACAGTGGATTTTCTAGCGCGCGCGCAAGTGGACCGTGAAACGCTCGAGATCTGGATCGAAGAGGAATGGCTGGTTCCAAGTGAAACGACGCCGGAGAGGGCGTTTACCGAGGCCGATCTTGCACGCGCGCAATTGATCCGCGATCTCATGGATGATCTCGGCGTCAACGCGGAGGGGGTGGGAGTCGTTCTGAACCTGGTCGATCAGGTGCACGGCTTGCGCAACGTGCTCGCCGAAGTGCTGAACTCCGCACGCGAGTGACCCGCGCAGGTATCTTCGGAGACAACCAAGCTTGGGATGGGCCCGCTGGTTACGAGTGACGCTCTTCGGCGACTTTGACCCGGTCGGGCGGGCGCGGCGTGACCGGAAGGTCTTGAGCGCCCCTGCCGTCCGTAACAATATGGCGGCCCGGGCCAAGGTGGCCCTGAATTGCTGCGTGGCCAAACCGACCCGACGTCCGCCATCTCCCCAATTCCTGACCGTTCCTAAGACCGCATCTCTTTGTCTATTGTGGACTTGGCATGGTGGAAGGCATGGGAGCGCCTTGTGCTTGGAATCTTGGAAGGCCTCTGCAGCGATGGCTCGAGGCGTTGACAGAGGTGTTTGTGGCAGATGCAATCATGAGCACCATTCCCCTCACCCGACGGCAGCATCTGCTCAGCCTTTGCGCCGGCATCGGCAGCCTTGCCATTGGCGGTGCGGCACAGGGCCAAGCAGTCGCACCCTCCGGGATGAGCGCGGGCTCTTCTGGGCTCCAGTGGGTGACGCCCAGGGTCGAAGGCCCTGGCCTGTCATTCCACACCTTCCCGAGCCAGGCCGCGGGCACCGAGATCAGCTTCCATATCTACGCGCCTGGGGCTTATACCGCCGAGCCAGTTCGGCGGTTCCCAGTGGTGTACTGGCTGCACGGCTCTGGCGGCGGCATTTCCGGCGTCGCCCGATTGGCCGCGTTTGTCGACGAGGCCATCGCTGAGGGGCGGGCGCCGCCTTTTCTCATCGTCTTTGTCAATGGCCTGCGGATGGGGATGTATGTCGACTGGTCGAACGGCCAGGCGCCGCTGGAGACGATCATCATCCATGAACTCGTGCCCCATATCGACGCCAACTGGCGGACGATCGGCGCCCGCGAGGGTCGTTTGCTCGATGGCTTCAGCATGGGCGGATACGGCGCGGCGCGTCTCGGCTTCCGCTATCCGGAGCTCTTTGGGAGCGTGTCCATAATGGGGGCCGGCCCCATGCAGGAAACGCTTGATCGGACGCCGCGCGCAAGTGGCCTTGCGGCCGAAGAGGTGTTGAGGGCGATCTATGGCGGCGATCAGGAGCGCTTCCGGGCGCTCAGCCCGCGGCGCTACGCGGAGAAAAACGCTGCGATTTTGTCCGGCGGTTCGCGCATTCGCCTAGTGATTGGCGGGCGCGATGAGACGCTGCAGAACAACGCCGACTTCCACGCCCATCTCGTCGGTTTGGGGATCCAACATGACTGGATCGTGTTGCCGGGCGTGGGCCATGACCCTATGGGGCTGTTGAACGCGTTGGGGAACCGGCACTGGGCGTTTTATCGGGAGGCCTTCCAGCGGGTAGGCGCCGCTTCCTTGGGCCCATAATGGGCCGGGCGCCCACCAACCGTCGTGGTTCGGCGAGATCTGCTGCCGGATCGAACCAGAGCGCGAACGTCGAGAATGCATCCGCATCTTGTCCGATCTATCAATTGTACGACATGGCGATCGAGCGCCGCTCCGTGACTTCAACTTCCCGTCACTCCCCATCCAACCCGCGTCCGACATCAAGCCCGGCCTGCATCAACCCATTTGCTCCCTGGGCCAGCACAAGCTGGGCGCCGATTGCAAAGCCCGGCGCCTCTGCGACGCGACCGGCAACGAGACCAGCGCCGCGGTCTAAAACCGCATAGACGCCTGATGCGGTGGATACTGCGCCGACATAGGCGCCGCTCACCTGCGCCCGCGCTACGCCGATCAGCGGCTTGGTCGTTTCAAGCTGGTCTTGGATGGAGAGCGCAACGTCGCGTTCTTTCAGTTTGGAATAGCCGACGGGGGAAAACGTGAGGCCGCGGCTGTCGCGCACCGCGTAGCCTTCAGCGGTCAAGAATGTCGCCCGCTTTTCCAGCGCTTTTTCCGTGCGTTCATCGAACAACCCTGGCAGCCGATCGGCTTCCAATTCGCGGCGGCGATAGCTCAGCTCTCGGTCCAAGGGCGTCAGGCGGTGCTGATCAATCTGGGCCTCCGGCCGGCCAAGATCGGTGAGGGCGGCCCGCCCACGGGCAAAGCGCTTTAGCCGGCCCGCGGCGCCGACATCGGGCAGGGCCGTTCCGGATGGCAGAAGCGCGTAGTGCTCCTTGCCCTGACGATCGCGCAGAATGGCGAAGGGCTGGCGGCCAATCTCGTCATGATGGCCGCGGGCGACAACGCGACCGGCGACAGTGTCGGCTTCGATGGGCCCAATCTCGGCGCCGGCGCTCATGCGCGCATGGAGGCGCTTCAGCACATCCCGCTCGAAGTCCATGGCCTTGAGCTTGGCCTCGAAGTCTGGGGCAAGCCTGGCGCCGGAGAGGGTGCGTTCCGCCAAGCGCAGGCGCACCAAATGGGCGAGTCGCTTGCGCATCAGCGCGCCATAGGCGTCGGTGCGGGCCAAGTCTCCGGATCGGCTCAGTCCGCCGTCTGGCCCTGCGAGAGAGCGGAGTTCCTTGTCGAGCGCGGTCCAGCGATCGCTTGTGGCTTCCCGATGCAGGCGTTGCTCAGAGACATCGCGGCTTTGATCGCCCAACAGCTCCTGCGCCACCTCCTGTGCCCGACCGCGAAAGCCGTGGGAGATGTAGTCCCGCGGGATGAACAGCTCGCGTCCATCGGCGCGCTTGCCGCGGACCAGGACATGCACGTGCGCCTGCGCCGTATCGGTGTGGGTGACGCCAATCCAATCAAGGCCCGGCTCGCCTAAATCCTGCGCCACCCGCGCCATCGTCTCTCGGACGTAAGCACGCATGTTGGCGATCTTGTCGGCGTTCTCGGGGCTGATGATGAAGCGGAAGTGGTGGCGGTCGTGCCCCCAGGCCTTGGTGTGGGCGGAGGCGTCAAGCCCGTCGGCAGAGCGGTCGTAAAACTCGCCGCGCTCACCATCGGCGCCTGCGCCTTCGCGGGCGAGATAGTTGACATGAGCGCGCAACGCCGAGCGGCCGGCTTTCGGATTTCCGTGCTTGGCGACATGGGCTTTCACGATGACCCGCTGTCTCGGCGAGTGCGGCAAGGCGCGCGATGAATCGGCGCCGTTGCCGCGTGAGCCTGCACTAAGACCTCGGCCAAACCGACGCGTCAGGCCCATGCCTTTGACGAGGGTGGTGCGCACGTCATTGCGCTAATCGCTCTTGGCGCCATTCGGCAAAGCGACGCGCAATTGCGGATCTCGCCGTGCGGTTTCGAAGCCATCGATGAGAAGACCGCGCACGCTCATCGCGAGACCTGTTCCGAATTGCGCCATGCTGCACGATGCAGCTGCGTTCGTCAGACCAGGATTACAAAAACACCAAGCGCTGCAACGCAAAACGCGTAAGACGAGAAGTCTTCTT
>JBIKVO010000267.1:0-4736 GCA_044356795.1 Caulobacterales bacterium | reverse complement strand
TGACGCCCGCGCCGAGCGGAACTTCGCTGGCGATCACCAGGTCCCAACCTTGGCGCCTCCCCCCCTCGGCCTGAAGCGCTGCAGCGCATCCGGCGACATAGTCGCTCCAATGATCGCGGCGTTCGACCGCATCGACAGGGCGTTCAATGTCGTCCTGAAAATTGAGCGACACAAGCCGCAATAACCCTTGAGTGTTTGGCGCTGCCGCGATCGTGCAGGCCCGGTCAATGGCTGCCGGCAGCGCAAGGCCTTCGCTGTAGTCGGTATGTTCACCGATAATATTGATGCGCCCCGGCGCACGAAACAGCCGAGGAGCGGCGCCGAAGCGCTGGATGAAGCGTGCGCGAAGCGCGTCGGCGTCGACTGTAGGGTCGGAGAAGGGCGTAACCATGGATTGCGCACGTGTTTACATGGGCTGGCGCGAGAGGTCAGCCCCCGATAAGATATGATTGTCATGCCCTTCATGCGACTCGATTCCGGCGACACGACGCTCGTGCTCAGTATTGGGCCGGCGCCGCGCATCGCTTACTTTGGCAGGCTTCTGAGCCGCGACGCCGATCTTGATGCGCTGGCCATCCTGCACGCGGAAGGACCGGCGCCATCCACGGCCGATATTCCGCCGGGGCTTGCTCTCGTGCCGGTATCAGGCGCCGGTTTCCTCGGCGCGCCGGCGCTGGTCTTGGGAGGCGGCAAAGTCTGCCGCTTGGGTCTGAAGAACGTCCGACAACTGCCGGACGGATTGGCCGTCGAACTCAAGGACGCAGAAACTGGGCTTGCCCTTCGGCAAAATTGGCGTGGGCATGATCGCCTGGTCCGCGTGTCCATGGAAGCAAGCAATGAAGGCGGTGATGCACTCGAGCTGCATTGGCTGGCGGCGTTGACGCTGCCCTTGCCGACTTGGGCGCGCACGCGTTGGAGTTTCGCGGGCCGCTGGGCCGGCGAGTTCCGTTCCTCTTGGAGTGACATTCGAGACGGCCTGCACGAGCAGGTCAGCCGCGGCGGCCGCCCGGGTTTCGAGAATGCGGGGTTTGCGCTCATCGGCGATGGTCGAGAGGGCGATTTTGATGGCCGGCTCATCGCCTTGCACCTGGCTTGGAGCGGGAACGTGCGTCTGTTGATCGAAAAAACGGGCTTCGGTTTAGGCCAGGTGCAAATCGGCGAGCGCCTCGATCCTGGCGAAATCGTACTGAGACCAGGCGAGGTCTACGAATCGCCCGAGGTGGTTTTGTGTTTTTCGGAGCGCGGCTTTGACGGCGTCAGGCAGCGTTTTCACGGCGAGGCAAAGCGCGTTCACCCCGCAGAGAAGATGCCCCGCCGCGTACACTTTAACACCTGGGAGGCAGCGTATTTCGATTTCGATATGGCGCGATTGAAAGCGCTGGCCGACGCCGCCGCACGGCTGGGCGCCGAGCGCTTCGTGCTCGATGACGGCTGGTTCAAGGCGCGCCGCGATGACAAGACCGGCCTTGGCGATTGGACGCCCGATCCCGCACGCTTTCCCGAAGGCCTCGCACCGCTGATCGCCCACGTGCACCGGCTCGGGATGGATTTCGGGCTCTGGGTTGAGCCGGAGATGGTCAATCCTGACAGCGATCTCTATCGCGCCTATCCCGATTGGGTGCTGCACGATGGCGGAAACGCGCGCCCGACGCAGCGCGGCCAACTCGTGCTCAATTTGACGCAGCCGCAGGTGAGCGATCACATCTTTGCGCAACTTGATGGGCTTTTGCGTGAAAACCGCATCGCTTATCTGAAATGGGATCACAATCGTGACCTGTTTCCCGCGATCGCCAGCGGCAAGCCCATGGCCCATCGCCAGACGCGCGCCTATTATGCTTTACTCGACCGGCTGCGCGCGGCGCACCCGGATGTCGAGATCGAGAGCTGTGCCAGCGGCGGCGGGCGCGTCGATTTCGGCGTGCTGGCGCGCGTGTCGCGCTTCTGGGTCAGTGACAATACCGACGCCGTCGAGCGGCTGAGGATCCAATCCGACGCATCGCTGTTCCTGCCGCTGGAGCGGATCGGCTCGCATGTCGGCGCAAGCCCCAATCCGAGCACAGGACGGCGGCTTTCGATGCTGTTGCGCGCGCGCGTGGCGATGTTCGCGCACATGGGCCTCGAAGCCGATCCGACACAGTTGAACGACGAAGAGGCAGAGATTCTGGCCCAGCACATCGCGCTCTACAAGCAGCATCGCGCCCTCATTCATGGCGCGACCCTGCGTTGCTTCGCGGGCGATGATCCGGAGGTGCGCATCTGGCTGTGCGTGGCGCAAAACAAATCCGAGGCTTTGGGCTTGGCTGTACGCGTCAAGCAGGCGCCGGGTTTGATCTCGCTGCCGCTGCGGCTGCATGGGCTCGATGATGCGGCGGACTATGCGTTCCATCTCATCCGCCCGTGGCCGGAGCCGGCGCGCTTTTTCCTGGCTGACGCCCAGGCATGGCGCGAACCACGGACGCTGAGCGGGGAAATGCTCGCAGCCGCTGGCCTGCGCTTGCCGCTGACGCATCCGGAGACGGCATGGCTGTTTCATCTCAAGCGCGTGGAGCAGGCATGAAGCTTGGCGTCTGCTACTATCCCGAGCACTGGCCGCAAGCCTGGTGGCGCGAAGATGCGCGGCGCATGGCCGAGATTGGCATCAAGCGCGTGCGCATCGGCGAGTTCGCGTGGTCGCGGATCGAGCCTGAGCCCGGACGCTACGATTGGGACTGGCTCGATGAAGCGATCGACGTGCTAGGGCAAGCGGGGCTCGAGATCGTGCTCGGCACGCCCACCGCGACGCCGCCGAAATGGTTGATCGATCGCCATCCCGACATTCTCGCTGTCGACCGCAACGGGCGCCTGCGCAAGTTCGGCTCGCGCCGGCACTATTGCTTCTCCAGCGAGACCTATCGCCATGAGAGCGCGCGCATCGTCACCGCGCTGGCGCGACGCTATGGCGTCCATCCAGCCATCGCCGCCTGGCAGACCGACAACGAATATGGCTGCCATGACACGGTCGAGAGTTATTCCGAGAACGCAGCGCGCGCGTTCCGGGCTTGGCTGCAGGCACGCTACGGCGACGTGCAAAAGCTCAACGCGGCCTGGGGCACTGTGTTTTGGAGTCAGGACTATCGCAGCTTCGAGGAGATCGATCCGCCGAACTTGACGGTCACGGAGGCGCATCCATCACATCGGCTCGATTTCCAGCGTTTTTCCTCCGATCAGATCGTCGCCTACAACCGCATGCAGGTCGAGATCATTCGCGCGCACGCGCCTGGGCGCGATATCTTGCACAATTTCATGGGCTTCTTCACGGCTTTCGATCATTTCGACGTTGCCGCCGATCTCGATGCGGCCACGTGGGACAGTTATCCGCTCGGCTTTCTTGAGCAGGGCTGGTGGAGCGCCGCGCTCAAGGAGCGCTTCATGCGCCAGGGCCATCCCGACCAGGCGGCGTTTCACCACGATCTCTATCGCGGCGTCGGGCGCGGCCGCTGGCAAGTGATGGAACAGCAGCCGGGGCCGGTGAACTGGGCGCCTTACAATCCCGCGCCACTGCCGGGCATGGTCCGATTGTGGACCTGGGAGGCGTTCGCGCACGGCGCCGAGATCGTGTCCTACTTCCGCTGGCGCCAGGCGCCGTTCGCGCAAGAGCAAATGCATGCGGGGCTTTTGCGCCCCGATAATGTCGAGGCTGAAGCCGCGCACGAAGCGCGCCAAGTCGCGAGCGAATTGCTGGGCGTTGGCGCGCCCCAGACCGCGCAGGCGCCGGTGGCGCTTGTGTTCAGCTATGAGGCGAACTGGCTGCTTGATATCCAGAAGCAAGGCGCTTCATTCCACTACACTCAGCTTTGCTTTGAGTGGTACAGCGCGTTGCGCCAGCTCGGTCTCGACGTTGACATCATCGATCCGCGCCAGAGCTTTGACGGCTACAAGCTCATCGCAGCGCCGTCGCTGCCGATCGTTTCGGACGAACTGGCGGCGCGACTGGGCGCAAGCGCGGCGACGCTGCTGCTCGGCCCGCGTTCGGGGTCGAAAACCACGAACTGTTGCATTCCAGAAGGGCTTGCGCCCGGCCCGCTGCGCGCGCTGATGCCGATCACGATCGAACGCGTTGAAAGCTTGCGGCCTCATCACAGCGAGGCGGTCACGGGCGGCGGCAGTATCGGGCGCTGGCTGGAACATATCAACGGCGAGGCCGAAATTCTGGGGCGCACGGCGACGGGCCGTGACGTGTGGGTGCGCCAGGGGCGTGTTCACTATCTTGGCGCCTGGCCCGACGCGGTGTTGTTGAGACGTGTAATCGTCAGCGCTGGCGATCAAGCAGGCGTGACGACGGTGGATTTGCCTGAGGGGCTTCGGCTGCGCCGACGCGGTCACATCCAATTTGCATTCAACTATTCAGCGGAGCCGCTGAATTTGATCGACGCGTTGACGGAAGGTGCGCAAGCAGACTTCGTTCTCGGCGGCCCCAATCTGGCGCCCGCCGGTATTGCTGCTTGGCGCTTGGCGGAGTGACGCGAGAACTCAGAAGGTTGCGGTTCTCACGGCCCCCCATCCACCGGCAAGGCGACCCCCGCAACAAAAGCGGCGTCGTTGCTGGCTATAAAGGCGATCGCGGCGGCGATCTCGTCGGCGTCGCCATAACAGACCGTCGCCCTCACAGGAGGGCCTACCGCGGGGCGGTTTCGTTGGATCAAAAGGTCTTGCCGTTCGGCTTTCTGGGGCCGATATCCGCTTTCGGGGGCTTCCGT
>JBIKVO010000266.1:0-4748 GCA_044356795.1 Caulobacterales bacterium | reverse complement strand
CCCGCTATATGGATCGTGTGCTTGTGCTGCGCGATGGACGTGTGGAGACAGCGCCGCGCGCGGCGTAAATCGCCGACGCAGTCGATGGTTGATGACTTGCGTCGGCGGAACAAAGCGCCAACTATAATGGGTGTAAGGCGGGATTCGACGCCGACTGAGTGAGGCAAAATGGCAAGTGTTTCAAACTCTGGCGGACCTGCGGGCGTTACGGGGCCTGCCGCGTTTGTGCATCTGCGCGCGCGCTCAGCGTATTCGCTTTTGACCAGCATGGTGCATGTGAAGGACTATGCGAAACTTGCCAAGGCGCATGCAATGCCGGCTCTGGCCCTGGCGGACACGAACAACCTATTTGGTGCGCTTGAATTCAGCGACGCCATGTGGGAAGCGGGCGTACAGCCGATTATCGGCTGTGCGTTGATGATTGAAGGCGTCGGCGGCGTTCGCGGTGAGATCGTGCTGCTGGCGCAAAATGACAGCGGCTACGAACGGCTGATGGCGCTGTCTTCGCAGGCGTATCTCGGCGCTGATGGATCAGATGCGGTGCGGTTGCCGTTGGAGGCGATTTGTGCCCGCAGCGAGGGGCTGATCGCACTCACCGGCGGCGGGCCGGGATTACTGGCGCAGATGATTATGCACCGGCGCGAAACCGATGCGCAGGCGGCGCTGGAAACGCTTGCCGCGGGCTTTCCCGATCGGCTTTATGTGGAGTTGCACCGTCACGGTGAAGACGCCGACCTGCAAAGTGAACCGCATCTGATAGCCTGGGCTTATGCGCAGGGCCTACCCCTGGTTGCCGCCAATGATATCCGCTTCAAGGTGCGCGGTGATCACGCCGCCCATGATGCAATGGCCTGTATCGCGCAGTCGACCTATCTTGGCGAAAGCGAGCGTGAGCGCATCACGGCGGAGCACTATTTTAAGAGCGCTGATGACATGGCGGCGCTGTTTTCAGATTTGCCGGAGGCGTTGGCGTCAACGATAGAGATCGCACGGCGTTGTGCGGTGCGCGCACCGGAGCGAAAACCCATTCTGCCGCGTTTTGCAGACGATGAAAAAGAAGCGCTCGCCCAGACGGCTAATGTCGGACTGGATGATCGCTTGGCAGCGCTCGGGCCCGATCGCATGGCCGGCAACACCGAAACCTACCGCGCCCGTCTGGCATTTGAAATCGACGTGATTCAAAAGATGGGCTTTTCGGGGTATTTTTTGATCGTTTCGGACTTCATTCGCTGGGCTAAGGATCAGGGCATTCCGGTGGGGCCGGGGCGCGGTTCTGGCGCGGGTTCTTTGGTTGCGTGGGCGCTGCAGATCACCGATCTTGATCCACTGCGATTTGGCCTGCTGTTTGAGCGGTTTCTGAATCCTGAGCGCGTGTCGATGCCCGATTTCGACATCGATTTCTGTCAGGAGCGGCGCGGCGAAGTGATCGATTATGTGATGCGCAAATACGGCGATGATCGTGTCGCACAGATCATCACCTTTGGCACTCTGCAGGCGCGCGCGGTTTTGCGCGATGTGGGGCGGGTTATGCAACTGCCGTTTGGCCAGGTGGATAAACTGGCCAAGCTTGTGCCCGCCAATCCCGCCAATCCCGTCACTTTGGCGCAGGCGATGGAGATTGAGCCTCGTCTGCGCGAAATCAAAGAGCGTGAGCCCGAAGTCGCAACATTGTTGGACACCGCCCTGCAATTGGAGGGATTGTATCGCAACGCCTCCACTCACGCCGCCGGCCTCGTTATCGGTGATCGTCCGCTGGTGGAGCTGGTGGCGCTGTATCGCGATCCGCGTTCCGATCTGCCGGCCACACAATTTAACATGAAGTGGGTGGAGAAGGCGGGTCTCGTCAAGTTCGACTTTCTTGGTCTGAAAACACTGACGGTGATTGATCGCGCGTTAGGCTTTTTGCGTGCGCGCGGCATTGTCGTCGATCTTGCGCGAATCCCGCTGGATGATCCCGCGACCTATGCCTTGTTTGCAGAGGGCGCAACTTTTGGCGTGTTCCAGCTTGAAAGCCAAGGCATGCGCGACACGCTGCGCAAAGTGCGCCCGAGCGCGCTGGAAGACATTATTGCCTTGATTTCTCTATATCGTCCGGGGCCGATGAAGAATATCGACACCTACGCCGATGTGAAGTTCGATCGTCTGCAGGCGGATTATCTGCATCCGCTGTTGGAGCCGATCTTAAAAGAAACCTACGGGGTCATCATTTATCAGGAACAGGTGATGCAGATCGCTCAGATCCTCTCCGGCTACAGCCTGGGGGAAGCGGATCTGTTGCGCCGCGCGATGGGAAAGAAAAAACCCGAAGAAATGGCGGCGCAAAAAGCTCGCTTCCTGGCGGGCGCTGCAAAGCTTGATGTGCCGGGGGAAAAAGCTGCACATATCTTCGAATTGGTGAACGAGTTTGCCGGGTACGGTTTTAACAAATCGCACGCTGCAGCTTATGCGATGATCGCGTATCAAACGGCCTATTTGAAGGCAAATTACCCGGTTGAGTTTGTCGCCGCTTCCATGAGCCTTGATCTGTCCAATACTGATAAGCTCGCCACGTTCGTGCAGGACGCCAAGCGCATGGGCGTGCCGATTGCACCCCCCTGTATCAATGGCAGCAGCGCCGATTTCACGGTTGTGGATGGTGTGATTCGCTATGCGTTGGGTGCGGTTAAGGGCGTAGGCTTGGCTGCAATGCAGGCCGTCACCCAAGAGCGCGACCGCAGCGGCGCTTTTGCCGATTTGTTTGATTTTGCAGAGCGGGTCGACCCGAAATGCGTCAATCGCCGGCAATTGGAAAATCTTGCTAAAGCAGGGGCGTTTGACGCACTGCTGGCGGATCGCGCGCGCGCGTGTGCAGCAATTGAGAAGGTGACAGCTTATAGCCAGCGCATCGCGCAGGAACGCGCAAGCGCCCAATCTTCCCTGTTTGGCGCTTCAGAGCCGGCGGCGCGTCCGCCGTTGCCAAAGGCGGATTCATGGTCTGCGCAGGATCGCTTGGATCATGAATTCGCCAGCGTCGGGTTTTATTTGACAGGCCATCCCCTGGATGAGTTTTTTGCCACACCAAGTGCGGCGCGCATGATGTGTTTTTCCGACATAGCAGAAATATCCGAAGGCGAAACGCGAAGTGCGCCGGCAGCTGCGGTGTTGCGCGGCGTGAAGATCAAGCCTCTCCAATCGGGCGGTCAGATTGCCTGGGTAACGCTGTCTGATCCCACGGGCGAGTATGAAGCGGTTGTTTTGCCGGAGGCGCTAGAGGAATGTCGCGATTTGTTGGCGCCGGGATCGTCGCTCACGTTTCGCTTGCGTACGCGTTGGAAAGACGGGGAATTGCGGTTGGCGGCGGATGCATTTGAACCGATCGAAGCTGCAGAGGCGCGGTCAATCGAGGACTTGGAAATTGTCCTGCGTGAGGGGGCATCGCCGCAATCGCTTGCTGCAACTTTGCGCGCACTGCCGATGACCAATAGCGGCGAGACGCGCAAGCTGCGACTGTTGTTGCGCCTTTCGGATGGCCGCGAAGTGGTGATCCAGGCGCCTGGGCGATTTCCGGCGAATGCTGCCGCGCGTGCAGCGGTGAAGGCAGAACGTGGCGTAGAGCGAGTCCGTTAGGCCACACGCTCATAAAATCTACCGCGATGATAACGCGCAGTTCGCTTCTCTGCCAGGGTCGAAGCCGGGGGCCAAGGTTGATGCCTTGAAAGGGTTTGCGACGCAGCAGAGGGGCGAAAGGGGCAGCGAGAGCCCGATTACACGGCACATGCGCGCACCTGGCTGCGGCAGCCCGCGTCAGGCCGCTTTAGCCCGACGTTTCGCGACTTCCAGCGCACAATTCCTCTATGCTTCAACCATTTGCCGGTGAATCGCGCGTTGCGATCCTGACTACACTGAGATGGCTTTGAGCAGATTGAGCGTTTTCTTCGGGAATGGCTACATTAACGATATCCAAAGCACGAAAACCTGCTCATTTCTGATGTCATATCCACACACTGCTCGAAAATGCCGGCATTTTTCGCCGGGAACTTCCGTTTCGCCAGGCGCCTGTCCTCGCGCTGAATCTTACGAGTGTGTGGCCTTACAGTCCGCGGACATAGTCCAGGCGCAAGGCGGACCCTTCCCCGAAATCTGTGCAGGTATCGATGTCATCGCGGTTCTTGAGCATTTTCGAAGGCAATCGGCCCAAAGGGCCGACTTTTAATCGAGTCCTGGCGTGAGCACGCCGCCGCCGGCAGCTTTGGCAACCGGATCAGGTTGCATGCAGCGGCAGTCAGCGTGACCACCCAGGCGACATGTTCGATGGCCCTTGCAGCGGGTCTTGCGCATGAAGCCGCACGCCTTCATCCAACCGAAGCATTCCTCGATCCGTTTGCGGACACGCTGACTGACGGCATAGCCAGGGTGACGCGTCGTGCGGCCATCGATGACGGGGCGCCGGTTCGGTGGGTTCTGCGCAATGTGAGCCGCCCCGCCCAAGGCGCGAACGCGCGCCACGAAGTCCGCCCTGTCATGGCCCTTGTCCGCTCCCAGGATCACATGAGTTCTGCAGTCTCGGCCGCCTGCGTCAGCATGGCGTCGATGATCAGACCATTCCGGTTCTCCATCAGGAGATGCCCGATGTGGCGCAGCTGGCACGCCGTACCGCGCCCCGCGCGAAAGCGCCGAGCCGCGCGCTCACGCTATCCCCGTCCAAGGTGCGCATTCCGACTACTTCGGCCACTCATTCCACCATGGACTTCGGCCAGTGTGAGCAGCCT
>JBIKVO010000265.1:0-4750 GCA_044356795.1 Caulobacterales bacterium | reverse complement strand
CACGCGATTTCCCAACGCGCGGACACCCTTCTTACCGGCAAAGCGGGGGCGAACACCGCCCTTGGCATTGTCTCCCGAGAGATCTTGACGGACCTTGTCAGCTTGGATGCGGAAGCCTTCGACGTGCGCAAGTTGTTCACCGAACAGGGCGCCGTTTCCGTAATGGTCAGCGCCCTGGACGTGGTTGAGCGGCAGCCCGAACTGTTCACGCGCGGGACCGGCGCATCCGTCTCGGCACAACAAACATTCCTGCGCGCTCTGGCAAAATCGGTGAAGGCGGCGCCGCCGCCCTATAACGCAGACTCGCTCAGGCCAGACATCTCAGGCGTCGCGCTCGAAACGGCGTCTCTCTATTTCAGCCAAAAGCTCGTCGAGCAATCTGGCTCAAGCAACTGGAGCGGCGCAGCGGCCGACGTCGGCGTTGCGATCATCCAGACGCTCTTTGACGGCTTCCGCGCCGCTGCATCGGGCCAAGCCGCCAACCCGTTCGCCAAGCTCGCCGATCGCAACTTCACCGTCGATCTGTTGCGGATTGTGGCGAGCCACGTCGCGCGGACGCCGGGCATGGTAACGGGCGGGCAGGCGCGGCCCGAAGTTGCGAGCTTCGCCAAGGCCATCGCTCAGATGATTGCACAGGACACACGCGGTCTTCTGCACGCCGACGATTGGCGCAATCTCATCGCAGAGGTGTGCACATTGGCCGCCGCCAATCCCGGCGCGTTGTTTGCGATCCGCGCCGATACCCCGCCAGATCAACAGATCGCCGTGTCGTTGACGAGCGCGTTCTTCAAGCACGCCGCCGCCCGCTTCGCGGATGATGATCCCCGCGCCAAAGGACGGCTTCTGTTTGGCGAAACATTGCGCGATGCGCTCGGCGCGACCCTGCACGCGGCCGCCAGCGTCTCACTGAGGCCGCAAGATGTTACCGCGTCCGCCAGAGCGATGACCGATTTCATCGCACGCCTTGAAGTGCTGGCGCAAAGCGAAGACCGCAGCCTCCGCATGGGTGCGGGCGAATGGCGATATGTCTATCGCCAATTCATTGCGGCGATCCTGACGCAAGGCGACCCCGCCACGATTTCCGACGACCAGATCCGCGCGGTTCTTTTGGGCCTGGAGCCGCGCGTCGCTCACCCCGCCCCTGAGGAGCCAAACGGATGACGCCCTCGCTTTATACCTGGACGCAGGTATCCCTGCGCGCCGCCGCTGTCGCAAGCGCCGGCTTGTTGGTACTCGCCCTGGCCACTGCCTGCGGCACGCCCAATCGTAACACATCCGAAAGCGGCGCCGCGCGCGCTAGCCAGTGCGACGCTCCGTCGATGCAGGAGACTTTGAACACTCTCGAAAAGAGCGCAGCGCAAGCGCCCAGCGGCCGCAGCAGCATGATCGTCGCCAAAGCCAATGACTTGGAAGCGATCATCACGCGCGCAGGTGTTGTGCGCGCCAACGCCAATGGTCTTGAACGCGTCGCCTGCGCTACGGTCGCAGCGACAGCAGCCTTGTACCTAGCCGACATTCCGCTCGGCGTCGGCGGGCAAACCAAGGAACGCGCGCTGGCCGCCGCCGACCGTGCACGCGGGCTGGCGGCTAACGTCTCGACTGCCTGCACGGCATTGACCAGCGATGAGCGCGCGCGCTCTGACGGCCGGCGCTGCGCGCTGGGCGCCTATTTCGAAGCCAGCACATCCGTGCTGTCGGCGCTGCCCGTGTACCGCGCCGCCGCAGCCGATAGCGGCGAGGCCCCCGATTGGGATGCCTTGCGAATCCAGGCAGAAAACTGGGGCAGCGAAGCGGAGGCCAAATGGGAGGGGTTGACCGCGCAACTCTCCGCGCAAGCAGGCGCCTTTGGCGACTCCGACGTCAAGACGATGGTCAATGATCGCCTGACCATCTACGCCTGCAATCTGCAGAACGCGTATGCGTCGATCCTTGAGCAGGTTGACCGGCGCCTGCGCCAGGCCCCGGATCGGCAAGCGGCGCTGCAAGCGCTGACCCCACCCTTGACGCTGTTTCAAACCGCACACCAGGGCGCCGCGGCGAAGGCAGCGACCGCGCTTAAGCTGGCTGCGACGCCGCCTGAATCGTGCGCTGCAGGCGGCGATCCGCGCCGCTGCACGCGAGACCTGAACACCGCACTGACCGTTCGGTGCTTGCAGATTTGGGGGGTCGGCCCCGCCCAGTAACCACGACGCCCCTCGCGCTGATCCGCCGCTTTGGCCCCAAGCGATTTCTGACCAAGTGGACACCGGTTGGTCGAATGAAATCGCGCCAATTCAAAAGCGATTGCCGACCATGTGGACACCGGATTGTTGCAAGGCATTGCGATAAAACAAACTCAAGAGTCTGCGATCTGCTTCAATCGGGTCCGTATCTCGCCCGCACCGTGAGAAACGAGATTGCAGCATTCATCGCAGGAGGTCGCCATGTCGCACAGCTCCATCGTTCCCAAAGCGCGATGCGGGCGCACGCATGGTATCGCTGTGGTGATGGCGGTCGCTGTGTGTAGCCTCGCAGCCTGCGCACCGCAGACGGGACCAGCGCCCGCGCCGGATCGGCGCATCCAGGCAGCGCCGCCCATTGCAGAGCAATCCACCACCGCCCAACCCTTGGTGAAGGGGCGTCAACTGGCGGACATGTATTGCGCCGCGTGTCATGCGATTGGCGCAAGCGGCGCAAGCCCGGCGCCCGAAGCGCCCCCCTTCCGCAGGCTATCAGCGCTTTATAGCCTCGACGCGCTCGAGGAAGCGCTCGCGGAAGGCATTCTTGTCGGACACCCGATGATGCCGGAGTTCACGTTCACCCCAGATCAGATTGATGCGCTGATCGCGTATCTGAAAAGCGTTCAGGAAAAGAGCCAGGGATAGCGCGCCACTGCGGACGCGTCGGCCTCGCAATTGGTTCCGACGAGCGAGCGCGATTATGGCCGTTCAACGATCAACTTCGATCTCTACGTCGAAGCTGCCTTCTGGCATTTCTATCTTGCGAAGATCGTCGAAGCTCGCAGTCGATGTTTGGCCAAGTTTGGCCATGTGATCGGCGTACATTTGCATTATCTGGCCATCGCTCAAATTGTAAACATCGTTGAGCTCGGCCCAGGTTGGCGTGCGAAGCGTTTTCTTCTCGTCCAACTGCTTGCGGATGACGATAACGGTTTTGACCTTCTCGGTTTGGGCTCGCTGCAAGGTGTGATCGGCATCGCCCGGGGACCGTGCAAGCCAAGCCTGCGCAGCCCAAATGCCGGACACAACAGCGGCAACCAGCACAGCGATTGTCAAACCGCTTGCGGGAGCGCCAGCTCCGGCGCTGCTATCATTGACCGGCGGGGGTCTTTCAGGCTTTCGCCCGGCAGTCTGTGCGCCACTCATGGACGTCGCTCCGGTCCTGTCGCAAGGCGCGGCGCCAAGATCTTGCGAAAGATCTCGCCACCCAAGCGGGTATGCACGATCTTTCCGTCGCCCGGCGCGTTATCATCGGCCGAGACAGGGCTTTGAATATTGATCGCTACCGTAAAAGCCTGCCTTGGCAGTCCTCTTGCCCCTAGTTTGTCGGCGGGAAACGCACCAACCACGAACGTGAACACCTTGCCGAACGCTTCGTTATCCGTGTTGCGGCTGCGTTCTGGATTCAATTTGTAGCGGATCAGGATGTTGGCGTTTGAAACCTCTTCGAACGGTGAGGTGGTGCGATCTCCCACATTTGCCGCGTCACTGATCAAGCGCTCGACCACGGCATCTGCTCCGACGCCTGCGCGGTTCACAACACGCAAAGCATCACCGTCCGCACGCAACGCAGCACGAAGCCTAACCCGATTTGCACTGGTGAAGGCGATATTTGTGTTGGTCTGCAGCACCAAGACCCTTTGCTCATTCAGCTGTACGCGGCCAATTCGTATCAGGTCATTCACAGCGCGTTCTACCGGACCAAAGCGCAGGATTTGGAGTTCCGGCGTTCCAGTTTTTGAGAAGATGCGTAACACCCATGCCGCAGGGAGTTGACTTTGAAGCGCACCGAAGGCGCCTTCACTTCCTTTCTCGAAACCATTGTACGCAGTCCCGCCCACACCGGTGACAAGAGCCATCGCGTCGGTCACGATTTGATGGACGGTCTCTTTGAGCGGCAGGACAGCGAATTGCGCTGATGATGACGTGGGCTCAAGAGACAACTCGTCACTGTTCTCTTGCATGAGGCGCCGGAACAGCCGCGCTTCCACTGCGCGACGGGTCACGAGTCGGCTGTAGGCTTCGGCCATTGTGACTGTCGTCCAGCTGCCTTCACCACCGCCGAGCATCACAGGCAGATAGCTTTCGCGGAACTTCGACGCACGATCGAGCCGGAAGTTCTCGCGCTCCGGTGTGGCGCCGTAGAAGGAGCGCCACAGGTCAGGTTGATCGCCACTGGTCTGACTTCCGCCGCCTGCGGTCGCCACAAGACCGGGAAAGCCCGTCCATACGCCCATGTTAAAGTTGTCGTCGCCAAGATAAGGCGGATCCCCCATCGCCAACCGGCTATCATTGTTCGGCGCCCGATAAGGCACACGGTACAAAGCTTGAACCCGGCTGTACCAATCTAACGAAACCGTGGGTCCACTGGCGGGCCGTGGAACCGTTGGCCCGTCCTTGATTGGTCCCTCGCCCTCGAAGCGCGATGCGTCTCGAAAAGCCTGAGGCTGACCGTTCAAGCTGTACGCCCCATTCGTCGCCACCAAGAAGTCTCGTTGCGGCGGGCTCGCAGCCATGAGCATCAGGGCCGC
>JBIKVO010000264.1:0-4786 GCA_044356795.1 Caulobacterales bacterium | reverse complement strand
CGGCGGCCTTGGCGGCTGCCGGCCAGTCTTGGGCGCGATTGCAGATTGACGCCGACGGAACCGCCCGCTTGGTCGGCTTGCCGCCGCAGCCGGAAGCCGCCGCCGAAGCCTTGGCGGCCGTGCGCACGGCGTTGGCGGCCGAAACCGGTTTTCCCGGCGTGATTGCACGGTTTGCGCCCCATATCGCCGCAGAAAGCGCCGCCCCGGTGGGCGCCGCGCCAGCGCCGGCAACGCCTGTCCCGGACACAGCCCCGCCCGCGCCTGGCGCCCCGGCGCCAGTGCCCCCCAAGCTTGCCCCCCCCGCCTTCACCAGCGTCGCACCGGACCCGCGCCTTGTGCGCGCCGGCCCGCGCGCCTGCCAAACCGCCCTCGCGCTGGCCTTGCGCGGCAACCCGATCCGCTTTGCCAGCGGCCGTGCCGAGGTCGCCGGCGTTGGGCGGGAGAATTTCGCAAGCCTCGCGGCCGCTGCCAAGGCGTGCGACCGTCACCGTTTGCAGATTGCCGGCCACACCGATCTCCGCGGCGCCGCCAGCTTCAACCGCCGCTTGTCGCTGGCCCGGGCGCGCGCGGTGCGCGCTTTGTTGATCGACGCCGGGGCCGCAGCGGGCGCACTGCAAGCCATCGGATTTGGCGAAAGCCGACCGCTTGATCGGCGCCGCACACAGGCCGCGTTCGCCGCCAATCGCCGGATCGAAATCATCGTTACGCCACGCTGAGCGGGAGCGCACACAATGTATGTCCTGTCGCAGATTTGGATGTTCATGGGCCTCGCCGCCATGATTGGTTTTGCGGCGGGCTGGTGGTTTGGCCGCTGCCGGTGCGAGGCAGCGGATCTGATTGCAGAGCGCGACCAAACGCGCGCGCGCCTCGCCGCGCGAGATCGTCGCCCGATGCCGGCGCCGTTCACGCCAACACCGCCCGCCCCCGCAGCCCCCGCTGCTCCAGTATCGACCTTTTCAGGAACGCCGGCGCGGGTCGACGCAAAACAGGCGTCCAACGCGGCGTTCACGCCGTCGGCATTGGCGGACATGACGGCGGATGACTTGGAAGCCGCCGTTTTGGCTGCAGGCGCGGGCGAAAGGCCGTTGGCCCTGCTGGGGCCGGTGAACGGCAAACCCGACGATCTGAAAGAAATCGGCGGCGTTGGCCCGACCAATGAGGCCTGGCTGCACGAGCACGGCATTTATCACTTCTGGCAGATCGCCACGATGCAGGCGCCGGCGGTGGCGTGGCTGGCCAATAATCTGCCGACCTTTGGCAAACGGGTGTATCGCGAAAACTGGATTGATCAGGCGATGCGTTTGGCGCGCGGCGAAATCACCGACGCCAAGCGCAACTATGATGAGGGCAAGCACAGCTGATCGACTGTTGCGTGCGCCCTCATCCTGCGCGTTTTGGACGGCGCATCGGTTCGCGATCGTCGCGCGGTTCGACGGGCTCAAAAATGCGCCGCAGAAAACCGGGCGCCAGCGCCGACAGCGGATTGACGCCGACTTTCGCAGCGTCCACGGGACCCGCGACGGAATAGGTAATGCCTACCACACCCTCGCCGGGGCGCGACGTCAAAATCGGGCCAAGAACGGGCACATCGGTGAACAACGCATTGAGCCCATAGGCCGGCGCCACGACGCCATCGAGCGCCACCCGGCCGCGCGACAAATCGATGTCGCCGCGCGCGGTGATGCCCAGCGAATCCCCCGCCGCACGCGCATCGCGCACGGTGAGTTTCGCATTGTCCAACACCACTGGCGCTTCCAGCCCCTTGAACGCGATCCCTTCGCCATTGAGTGTATCGACAAGCCCCGTCAAGGAACTGACCGACGACAACAGCTCCGCCAGCGCGCCCATCCGCACGATCTTGAAATCGGATGCGGTGATGGTGAAATCGGCCCTTCCTGGCGCGCCGGGGCGCCAATCGCCGCTGGCTTGCACCACACCGCCGCGCACATTGTCGGCGCCGGTCAAGCCGCGCACCGCAAAGCCCGCATCCGCCGCTGAAAACCGCAGCGGCCCGGGACCATCCCCATCCCCGACCGACAGGCTGAAGTCGCCGCCGTCCGGCGTGCGCCCATCCACCGACAATTGCAACATGGCCGGCCCCATCGCATCCAGCCGCAGCGCCGCTTTCGACAAGGCCACGCCGCCGCGCAAATGCGCTTTGTCGACGCGCACGCGCACGCGCACCGCCTCCGCCGCCGCTTCAGCGTTTGTGGGCGCGCTGGCTGGCGTACTGGTCGGTGCGGGCGGCGCCACACCGCCAAGCCACGGACCAAGATCGAACGCTGCGCCCTCCGCATTCACCACCAGCACGCCTGCAGAATCGCGATCGGCGGTAACGGCGACAGCGGTTTTATCCCCGATCAGAAAACGCCCAAGGCGCGCTGACGCGAGGCGCCCATCGACGCCAAACTCTGCCCCGCCGGCTGCAAACACGCCGCCCGCGGCGCGCAAATCGAGATCGCGCACGCGCAGGCCGCCATCGGGTTTGGTTTGCGCTTCGAAGGCCAGCGTCGCCTCCTGGCCGGCGGGTTTGGTCCATAGGCCCCCGGGCAAGCGCAAAATCGCTTGTGTCAAATCCATGCGCACACCGGCGCTGGTGAACTTTGCGCCATTGCCGACGCCGCGCACTTCAAGCCGGATCGGGCCGCTGATGGCGTCCCCGACCGAAAAACCAAGGCTGGCCAACTCGCTGGCGTGAACGCGGCCAGCAATCGCAAACCGCGACGGCGTGGCGGCGCCGGGGCGCAAATTCTGCGTCCACACCACTTCTGTGCGACTGGCGCCGAATGTCACCGGCCCGGAAATGGTCAAGGCGTTATGATCGCCGGTAACGCTGACGCGGGCGTCCGCGATCGCACCGACGCCATTTTTGAACACCGCGCCAACCTTGTCGAATTGACCATCGACATCAAACGTCACCAGCGGCGCGGCATCGCCGCGGCGGCGTTCCCATTGCTTGACATCAATCGTTACGGCGCCGGCGCCGTCCACAGTGGCGGGATCGAAGGGCAGCGATTCATCAAGCTTCAATGGCGCCTGACGCAGCACATCAATCACGGTTGTAAGCGGGCCTGTTGCGGTCAAACGGAAGACGGCGGGATCGCGCAGGCGGCGTTGCAGCGACGGCAGATAGATCCGACCCTTGTCAACGGCGAGGCCGGCCAGCCTCGCCTGATCCAGCGTCAGATCCAGGCGGTCGCCCTCGACAAAAGCGCGGCCGGCGCCCTGCTCGATCGGGGCCATGCCATCCAGATATTGCACACGCGCCTGGGAGAAATCGAACGTCACGTCCACGCGCTCGCGCGCCATGCCGCGTTCACGCAGCACCGCCGGGCGCAAATCCTGTGCGCGAATATCAAGCCTGGCGCGGGCATTGCGCACGCGCCCGCTGACAATCCGCGCCCCGGCCCAGCTGCGCGCTTCGGGGTCCAGCGGCAACGGCCAAAACGCAATGACCTTGCGCACATCGGCCTCCCCCTCCAGCGTCGCATCAAGCTTGATCGAGGGCCGCACGACGCCGGCGCCATCATCGGCCAAACCAAAACGCCCCGTTGCGCGGGCGGGCGCGCCATCAAGATAGGCAACCGCGGACTCCAGCTCGATCGCGTTTTGTGTAATCAGCAGACGCCCCTTCGCGGTGACATTCGTCAATGGCGTCGGGTCCCCCAGAAAGCCGGGCACATCAAGCGTCAGTTCCGACAATTCCAAGTCAAACGGGGCCACCCGATTGTTGTTGACGCCAAGAAAGGCCGATGCATTGCGGAAGCGGATCTCGCCGGTAACGCTGGTGCGCGCGCCATCGAGCTTGACATCATCAACCACCAAGACATCGGACTTCACATCATAGCGTCCGCGCAGGGCAGCGCCCTGAAACGCAAGCTTGCCGCCAGCGACATCGATGTCACCCTGGCCCAAAGCCAGATCGCCATCGATGCGCGTGATGCCCTGGGCGCGATCAACGCCCAGGGTGATCGAGGCTGTCACCGGCGCGCGCACCTTCTCCAGCGGCCCCAAGATCTGCGACGGCAGCAGCGCATTCAACCGCACATCGCGCGCCACAAGTTCAATCAGCGCAGTGCTGAAGGCCGCATCGGTCGTGATCGCCAGACTGGCGGGCGCTGGACCCCGCGGGCCTGTGAAACTCGCCGCCGTTGTCAGCGCGATCTGGTCTTGCGTGCGCCGCCCGTCAACACGCGCATCGGAGGCGGTCCAGAGGGCGCCGCCGCGGTCATCCTGGATCGTCAATTTAAGCCCGTGCGCCGACACTCTGCGCAATTGACCGCCAGCGCCCAGCGGGCGCAGCGCTTCCTCCAGGGCGTCGAGCGCCCATTCGACCTGCTGCATGATCGGCTGATTTTCCATCGGCGCGGGGATCATCAGATCAGGCGCAGCGCTTGGACCGCCAAACGCCAAGGTCGCGGAGCGATCCTGCTTCAGCGTGATGGTCACTTCACCGCCGCGAAAAGCGAGCCCGGAAATCGCCATGCGCCCCAGAAACAAACTGCCAAGGTCGATCCCGATGTCGACGCCATCGGCGGCGGTCTGCTCTGCGCCCTGGGCATTGAACACGCGCACGGCGCTGGCGACCATCACAAGGCCCTTTTCAGGGCCGCCCCAGGCCAAAGCAAGCCCATCCAAATCCACCGTTCGCCCGTCGCGGGCCGCGGTGAGTTCCGCTTCGATCTGGCTTTCAAACAGCGTCAACGGCATCGGGCCTTCAGACAATCGCCAAGCCAACAGGCCAACGCCCAGCGCCATCAGCGCCAGGATCGCGCCCAACACCTCC
>JBIKVO010000263.1:0-4791 GCA_044356795.1 Caulobacterales bacterium | reverse complement strand
AGGCGTTTGAGTAAAACGTCTTTTCCGCGGCCGGGGCGGGCCGTCTTTCCGCATGGCGGGCGTCGCCTTGCGGGCCCGAAGCCCCGCACCGCGCTGCGCAAGGCGCCTGCGCCGACCAAAAATCCGACGCCGTCGCGTCCTTCTCGACGTCTTCAACAGCCTGTTGGGGATCTTGTCCGTGAACCGCAAACGGGTTTTTCCGCCGGGTTGCTTCGCATCGACGGCCAGGAGCATCGACGGCCAGGAGCATCGACGGCCAGGAACGCCGCCGAGTTTACCTGATTTTATGGGGCGGCGGCCTATAGTCGCGGGCAATGCCGAACGCGCTCTTGAAGCCGCCAAAAGGAGTGCCCCATGGCCGTCGACATGTCGATGCCAATCCTCGTTGTTGACGACTACAACACGATGGTTCGCATCATCCGCAATCTCTTGAAGCAACTGGGCTTTGAGAATGTCGATGAAGCCAGCGATGGGACGGCGGCGCTCTCGAAGCTGCGCGCGAAAAAATATGGCCTGGTGATTTCGGACTGGAACATGGAGCCGATGACCGGCTTTGAACTGCTGCAGCAGGTGCGCGCGGATGCGGCGCTGAAGCCCACACCCTTCATCATGATCACGGCTGAAAGCAAGACCGAAAACGTGATCGCGGCGAAGAAGGCCGGCGTCAACAATTACATCGTCAAGCCGTTCAATGCCGCCACGCTGAAGCAAAAAATGGCGGCCGTAATCGGCGAGTTCTGAATTCTCACCTGACAGCAGCGGAGGTCCTCATGATCGCAATGGGCGTCGCGGTGCAGGTGCGTGAGGCGCTCGCCCGTCTCAATCAAACCGATTTGAAAGATCCGCGCCTAACAGAGGTGCTGGATCTGTCGCAACAGCTTGTCGATGCGCTGCAAGCGTTTCTTGACGCGCCTGACAAAACCGCGCACGGCGAATTCCGCTATATCGCAACCTATATTGCACGCACGCGCCAGGAAATCTCGGTGCTGCGCCCGCATGATATCCGCGAAGAGCGCATTCCCGCAGCCGGCGCGGAATTGGAAGCGATCGTCAAACATACCGAAGCCGCAACGCACGCCATCATGGAGGCGGCCGAAACGATCATGAACGCAGATCCCACCGACATGCGCGCCTACAAGGCGCTGGTGGGAGACAAGGTGATGGAGATTTTCCAGGCCTGCTCGTTCCAGGATATCACCGGCCAGCGCGTCCAGAAGATTGTTGATACGCTCAAACACATCGAAAGCCGCGTCGCGCGTTTTGCGCATGCGATGGGGGTGGAAGACGCTCCTGGCGACGATGAAGATCCGCGCGAAACCCGCAAAAAGGCGCTGCTGTTGCATGGCCCCGCTTTGAACGGACCGGAAGTAAAGCAGGATGAGATCGATCGTCTGTTTGATACGCCGGCCTCGCCTGCAAGTCAGGAAGAGATTGATCGATTGTTTTCGTGAAAGCCCTCGCCTCTGAAACGCAGGCGCCGCAAATGGCGCCCGTCTTGGGGCCAAACCGGGCGGACATTCAGACATGTCGCGCAACCGCGCGCCGAGACGTCGAGCCGGTGCGCAAACATGATCATCCGTGCACAGATCATCCGTGTGCAGACCATATCTGCGATGGGTGATGCACGCGCAAAGCACGCGAGCGGCAAACAGTTTTCAGGCTTGCCGCGACGCGCGGGATCGGCAAGGTCGCGTTTAGCGCGCACGAGCATCTGCATCGTGCATCAACCAACAAGCCGCGTGTTGTAACGCTTTTGGCCGGGTCTGAGCGCAGCGATCCGATCGGGATGCCCGCCCGCCGCCGCAATCATGTCCAGCCCGGCGAGATGAAACATCACAAACATCTGCGGCAGATTTGGAGGCGCTTTGGCGCAAACCAGCGCCATGGGCATGCAGAACAGATCGCGTGCGCGTTTTTCAGGCCGGCAAGGCGCCCGCCGCGATGATACCGCCGCAGCGCCATGAAGACGCGCGCCGGCTGCGGCAGGCGGGAGGGCAAGCCATGCATGGCGCGTGGGATGCGGGCGCTGCGACCCCGGTCGCAGAGTTGGGGGCTTCCCGCTCCCCCTGCGATCATCATGCCCGCGATAGGAACGCGGCCTGATCAGCCAGTGTTTGCGCCCAACACGCGACCCGCTCAGCGCGTCGGGATCGGCGTTTCGCCGCGATAATCATAAAAGCCGCGGCGGGTTTTTTGCCCAAGCCATCCTGCCTCGACATATTTTACCAATAACGGGCAGGGGCGGTATTTCGTATCCGCAAGCCCTTCATTCAGCACCTGCATGATGCTCAAGCAGGTGTCGAGGCCAATGAAATCCGCCAATTCCAGCGGCCCCATCGGATGATTGGCGCCCAGGCGCATCGCCTTGTCGATGCTCTCCACCGTGCCGACGCCTTCATACAGCGTGTAAACGGCCTCATTGATCATCGGGATCAGCACGCGATTGACGATAAAGGCGGGAAAGTCCTCGGCGTTCGCGATGGTTTTGCCGAGGCTGCCGATAAAGCGAATCGAGAGGTCATAGGTTTCCTGGCTGGTGGCCAAACCGCGGATCAGTTCAACCAGCTTCATCAGCGGTACGGGGTTCATGAAATGCACGCCGATGAAGCGCTCCGGACGGTCGGTGCGCGCGGCAAGCTTGGTGATCGAGATCGACGACGTGTTCGACGCCAGCAGCGCATCCGCGCGCAGCACCTTTTGCAGATCTGCAAAGATCGCGTGTTTGACGTCTTCCTTCTCGGTGGCGCTTTCGATCGCAAGATCAACGCCTTCGAACAAGCGCATATCCTTGGCCTTGCGAATGCGCGGCAGGGCCTGCTGCATGTCCGCCTCACTGACCATGCCGCGCCGCACCTGGCGGGCCATGTTGCGTTCGATGATCTGAAGGCCGGCGTCGATGCGGGCCTCCTCGACATCGTTCAGCAGCACCTCATAGCCAGCCAGCGCGCACACATGCGCAATTCCGTTGCCCATTTGACCGGCGCCGACGACGCCAATGGTGCGCAGCTCGTTGATCATCGCCAAGGGTGTGCCCGCCGTGGATAAGAAACCGAGGAACAAAAAAGGGTAGCGTCCAGCCTCAAACAGGCCGAACACAACCCTTTTAGCATATCATTTGCTGCGCTGCAGCAATTCGTTTCAGATCGGTGACAGCGCGTTTTCAAGCCCACTCGATGCAGGGCGGTCACTGAGAACCATCCTTACCGGGATTGGCGTTCCGGTCTGATCCCATTGCGGTCGCTCAATAGCCGATCTTGCCCAACTCGCCCATCAGCTCCGGCACGGCGGATTTGTAATCCGCCACCAGGCCATAATCGGCGACCTGGAAGATCGGCGCCTCTTCATCCTTGTTGATCGCGACGATGACTTTGGAGTCCTTCATGCCCGCAAGGTGCTGAATCGCCCCGGAAATCCCGACCGCAATATAGAGTTCCGGCGCGACGACCTTGCCGGTCTGGCCGACCTGGTAATCGTTGGGGGCATAGCCGGCGTCGACTGCGGCGCGCGAGGCGCCCACCGCGGCGCCGATCTTGTCGGCCAGCGGTTCGATCACCGCCTTGAACTCATCGGCCGAACCGACCGCCCGTCCGCCCGACACCACGCGCTTGGCGGCGGCAAGCTCTGGCCGGTCGGACTTTGACAATTCCTCCCCGATGAAGGTGCTTTTGCCAGGATCGCCCGCGGCCGAAACCGCCTCAACCGCCGCCGCGCCGCCTTCGCCGGCGGACTTGAACGCCGTCGGTTGCACGGTGGCGATAATTTTGGCGTCGCGCGATTCCACGGTGATCAGGGCGTTGCCGGCATAGATCGGGCGCACGAAGGTTTTGGGGCCCAACACCTCGATCACGCCCGACAGCTGCATCATGTCGAGCTTGGCGGCCACCCGCGGCGCGACATTTTTGCCGGTGGTGTCGGCGGCGAACAAGATCGCGTCATAGCTGCCCGCAAGACCAAGCACGACCGGCTCAACCGCCTCCGCCAGCGTCTTTTCCAGGGCCGGGGCGTCGGCATGCAACACCTTGCGCACGCCCGCCAGCTTGGCTGCAGCCGCGGCGGCGGCGGCGGCGTTATGGCCGGCGACCAGCACATCCACATCCCCGCCGATCGCCCTCGCGGCGGCGACAACCTTGCCGGTTGCTTCCTTCAAGGTTGCATTGTCATGGGCGGCGAAAACCAGGACGGCCATTACAGCACCCCCGCTTCGTTCTTGAGTTTATCCACAAGGTCGGCGACCGTCTTGACCTTCACGCCCGCTTGGCGCTTGGCTGGCTCGGTCACTTTCAGCACTTTCAGGCGCGGCGCGATGTCCACGCCATAGTCGCCTGGCGCCGTCATGGCGATCGGCTTCTTTTTCGCCTTCATGATGTTGGGCAGCGAGGCGTAGCGCGGCTCATTCAAGCGCAGATCCGTGGTGACGATCGCCGGCAGGGCGAGGGCCACAGTTTGCAGCCCGCCATCCACCTCGCGGGTGACGTGCATCGTCTCGCCGCTGATCTCAACCTTCGAGGCAAAAGTGCCTTGCGCCCAGCCCAGCAGCGCCGCCAGCATCTGGCCGGTCTGGTTGGCGTCATCGTCGATCGCCTGCTTGCCCAGAATCACCAGTTGCGGGCCTTCCGCTTCGGTGATCGCCTTGAGGATTTTGGCTACAGCGAGCGGCTCAATCTCGGCGTCGGTTTTGACCAGAATGCCGCGATCGGCGCCCATGGCGAGCGCAGTGCGGATGGTCTCCTGGGCCTGCTCTGGGCCGATCGATACGGCGATGATCTCGCTGACGGCGCCCTTTTCCTTCAG
>JBIKVO010000262.1:0-4798 GCA_044356795.1 Caulobacterales bacterium | reverse complement strand
GCAAAGCCCAGGCGACGCTCCCATAAGCGAGATCCGGCAGCATGGAGCGCCCCTCTTCATCGGTGCGATAGACATTGAGGACGCGCACGCTGACGCCGGCATTGGGCTCCAGTCGCAGGCGCAATTTGCGTCCGCAGAGTGCGCTCAAGAGATCGAGCTCCTCGCGGAAGGGGTCCATCAGGTCCTCGGCGGTCTCGCCATAATAGGCTTGCCCGCCGCCGGCGTCGGCCATCGCGCCCATGAGCTCTTCATTGAAGCTCTTGCCTAAGCCGTAAGTCGAAGTGCTGACGCCAGAAGCCGCAAGCCGCGCGCAATCTGAGGCGAGGATGGCGGGGTTGCGTTCACCGACATTGGCTTGGCCGTCGGTCAACAACAGCACACGCGCAATCGCGCCTTGCATGACATAAGGTGCGGCCTGCTCTGCGCCTTCGAGCCAGCCATGATGCAACGCCGTCTGTCCGCCTGATGCGATCCGTTGGATCGCGCGCAGAAGCGGATATTTCGGCTCCGCAGCGACAGACGGCGTCAGCACTTGCACCCGGCTTTCAAAGGCGACGATCGCAGCCCGGTCCTGGGGGCCCAGACGCTGCACGATGAATTCGGCACAGCGTTTTGCTTCAGCCAGAGGCCGCCCGGCCATGGAGCCCGAGCGATCAATCACAATGGCGAGGTTCAAAGGCGCGCGCGGCGTTGCCGTGGGCGGTGCGTCGGGCGCGGTGACAGAAACGAGAACTTCAAATTCCGTATCGACGCCATCGATGAGGGCTGCGCGGCGTGGGCTAAGAGCGAGGGTGATTTGGGTCAAGGTTTGCCTCCTTTGGGGCGTAGCTGGATGAGACTTGCAGTCACGGCTCTTCCGATTGCGTCGGCCTCTTCCAGCGTCAGCGCCCAAAGGCGCGTATCGCCAATGAGAACGTGAAGGTCGTCAGCAAGCGAAACGGATGTGTAATCGGCGGCCTGCGGCAGCTTATGGGCGCCATCGATCCGGCTCATATGAACCGGTAATTGCGCCTTGAGCTCCGCCAAGCTGACTTGGCGATTGGTAATGCTGGGCAAGGACGGCAGCGCGGACGCCGCAAACGCGCTCGATTTGCGCACAGATGACATTTTCGATCGGTCGCGAATGTCTTTGATCGCCTTCAGCGCAGAATTCACCGGCGCGTGCGGCGCTGCGAGCGCTACGAGATCCTCGGTCTTGGCGCTGGCGACATAGTCGCTCACCTTTGCCAAGGGCCAGCCATCGTTCAACAAGATGCGCGCAGCAACAAGCTCTACGAGATGCTGGTAGCGATAGATCGCTTCTTTGCCGATCCGCTCAGGCCGGCTCAAGATTCCTCGCTGAGCGTAGTCGCGGATAAGGCGTGTGTTGAGGGACGCTGATCCATCATCTCCCGCCACGGCCCCGATCGAAGCCAGTACGCTGCCGGCGGCGACCGCCAAATCATCGACACCGCCTTCGAAGTTCTGAAACTGTCTGAGGCTCGGCTCGGCGCGTCCATTTTTGTCGGTCATGATCTTGGCTTTGAGGATTGAGATGAAGGCGGGGGCGCCGCCTCTTCGATAGCGCCTAGGGCAATTGTCTCGACATAGTCGCGGATCGCAGCGCCCGCCGCAGCATCGAGCACATTGTGCAAGGCTTGCTTTTGCAAGCGCGCTTCGGGCTTATTGGCGCATGGCGGCCCTTCACGCCAGCGTCGCTCGGAGAAGCGCTCGTCGGCGACATCGGCGATGGACGCTGGGCCCATCTCCTGCCATGCGGGCGGGGCCGTGCTCTCAACGAACCACGCTGCGGGATCGTGCTGGAGACAGAACAGCCGCGCTTCGAGATCCTCGTCGGTTTGTAGATTTTCGCAGCCAGTGCTGACAGCAACGATCGACGGCATGAAGCCGCGGTGTTCGGTGATCACGTCGTGGATGGCGCGCCGGCTGATCGCGCGCAGCATTGCGGAGCCGGCAGGGTCGATCGCCAACCCCTGCTCGCTCGAGGCGCCGACCTCGCCTATGCCGCTGCTTAGGTCCGAGTGAGGTTGCGCTGAAGGCGCGCGATCGGAACCATCAAAGCGGCCGGCCGCATCAACCGGCCAGGCCTCAAGGCCAATGCTGCACCCAGCCAAGACCGAGGCCGCAATGATCGCACATATGGCGCAGCGTGTGCGGTTGAGCTGGAGAGCACCCTGAACTTTTGGATCAGTGCGTTTCTGTGCGACGCTCTTGATTGCACCCATTGATGTCATTGACCCCGTATAACGTTTACATCGTTCAATGTCAATGTCGACAAATTGCGGCCGCAATATCGTTTAAATTCAACGGCGACGACGGTAGCGCCGCGCGGCCTTGCGATCGCCCCTGAGCACGGTGACGACGACGCCCGCAATCGGATCGTGCAGGACGATGAGGCCTTGGAGTCGTTTGCTCGCCGCACACACCGCTGGATGCGTCGCCGCTTTGAGCCGCTTGCGGGTGATCATCGCCGATTGGACGCCGTCGCCGACAAAGACGCGGCGGTCAGCATGCTCGAGCACCAAGGCCACCAAATCGAGCGGAACGCCGCGTTGCTGACACCGGATCGAAGCGTGACGCGTAAGCCATTGATTTGAAGCAAGCATGACCACTCTCCAGGACGACAGCGTTAAAAAGCGACTTCCGTGTTTTGGGCGGCGGCCTCCGTGTGAGAGCGTGTTAAAAGGGCTGATCTGAAACGTTTTGCGCAATCTTTGGATTCCGCACACGATGCTGATCTGAAACGATGCTGATCTGAAACGATGCTGATCTGAAACGATGCTGATCTGAAATGGTGCTGATCTGCAGATGTTGCTGCTCCGCACACGATGCTGCGCGTGCGAAAGAGGAGATCTGGCTTGCGGCTGACGCTCGACACATGTGCGAGTCGAGACCCAATGTCCTTGGGCGCCCGCACGTCAGCAATCCAAACGCTGCCCCGAGATTGTGTTGAGGCAAGCGCGCTTCAAGACCGTTCAAGAAAAAATCTGGGCCGATATTGACCGATGGAGCGTCCGCATCGACATCCGCACCAACCGGCCCCCCGGCGCGTCGCCCTCATCGCGATCGACCGAAAAATCGTCGTCATCGTCGTCGCCAACACGATGATCAAAGAAAACCGACCGTGGCGCCACAGAGGCGATTGGCGACGAACACAGTCGCTGGACAAATCTCGGCGTCATCGCCGTTTGCATCTTTGCGTCTTGCAGCGGCGATGAACCAGAAATCCTTCCTTCGCGAAACGGCCAGGAATGTCTTGCGGACGCCGACGGGGGAGCGTCACGAGCTTTCGGCCCTGCCGGTTACCCGGCAAAGCCGCTCGTCAGCGACCAGACCTATCGACAATGATCTGGGTGGAATCTTCCTCCACTGGTCCTACGCGCCTTAGGGGGCGCACTGAATTGCGCGTTTCGAAGCCCGTCGACCCGCTGTTCCGAGATGGGCGTCGACCACCGGTTCCGACATGGATATCGTCCACCGCGACGGGGTGACGTCTGGGATCTGTGATGGACTTCGGCCAGCCTGGCGCGGGCTGGGTAAGCGGTATGTGAGCGGTTGTTCGCCAGGGTCACCCACGATTATCGGGGATGTTCATGCCGGCAAAGCCATAAGAAACGAGACATGTCAGGGACGTGCTGCGGCTTCTGGCCGGCGGCGCCAGCCGCCGCGAGGGGGAGCGAAGGTCTGAACATCGCCCATTCGACGCTGGGGGAGAGGCAGGATCGGGCGCCAGCGGTGCGCTTGAACTTCTCCCTCCGAAAGCAGCTTGCGCTGGATATGGGCTCCAAGAAGCAGCGTTGCGACCTCGCTTTCCAACCGCGCCCGGCCTTTGAAGGTCAGGCCCAGACTGAAAGCCAACGGTTTTTGGAGATTGAATGGCGTCATGGGCGCGCCTCCCGAACCGCTTCAGGCTCGTCGCTGGCGGCATATCCTGTGGATTTGAGGACGGATTCCCATGTTGCCGGAATTTCAAAAAACGCGTTCGACGAGCGTCCGGCGGGGCGCGCCACTCGTCAGTCGTGGGCAGCCGTCACATCAACCCCGCTTCATTCGCTTCACGGCGCCAAGGTCGCAGCAGGCGTGTAGGTGGTTCCAGCGCCCGGCCCGAGTGGAAACCCAAATGTCGCCCACACAGCCGTCATCGTGACCCCAGCCGCCATGAAACACAGCGCATAAGGCAGCATCAGCGCCAGCAACGAACCGACGCCCATCTTCGGATCCCATCGTCGACAAAAACCCAGAACAAGCGGGAAATAACTCATCAGCGGCGTCATGATATTGGTGTAGCTGTCGCCCATCCGATACGCTGCCGTTGTCATTTCCGGTGAAATGCCAAGCAGCATGAACATGGGCACCACAACAGGCGCCAGCGCGCTCCACTTCGCGCTCGCCGAGCCGATAAACAAATCCAAAAACGATGAAAACAAAAGCACGCTGACCAGTAGAAACCCTGGCGGCAACGAAAGTCCCTGGAGAATTTCGGCGCCATGAATGGCAGCAATCGGCCCGAGGCGGGACCAATTGAACATCGCAACAAAATGCGCGGCAAAGAATGCAAACACAATGTAAGGCGCCATCGAACGGATGCCATCCGTCATCATCGCAATCACATCCTTATCGGATTTCACCGTGCCTGCGCCCAGGCCAAACGCAACGCCTGCCGCCAAAAACAAAAGCGCAAACCCTGCGATGAGGGCCTGATAGAATGGTTGCAATTGCGCGGGCCCGGCTTTGCTCTGATCGATGAGTGGCGTGTAGCCGGGCCATACGGACAAGCCGACAAACAAAACCACAACTG
>JBIKVO010000261.1:0-4801 GCA_044356795.1 Caulobacterales bacterium | reverse complement strand
TAGACGTACTCGACACGGGCCCGCACATCGCCGCCGAACATCATCCCGTCATAGGTCAAGCCTGCAACACCGCTCCACTCCGGCGACAGGGGAAGCCTCGTGCCGGACAGGTCTCGGTTATTCGATGGGGAGATGTAGCTGTCGAACTCAGAGTTGAGATAGGTCCCCGCAGCGTCAAGGGAGAACCCGCCGCCCAGATCAAAATCCGCATCGATTTCGATCCCCGTGATCGAGGCGCCCTCTGCATTGCTGACGGTGGCGAACGCGCCGCCGCCGGTCCCGGTAAACACCAGCGTGCGCAGTTGCAGATCTGTATAGTCGTAGTGGAAGAGCGAAGCGTTCACGGTGGCCCGTCCATCCGCGGAACTGGTGCGCAGGCCCGCCTCATAGGCGATGATTTCTTCGGGCTCGTAGAGGGTCGGAGGGCCCGCAGCCAAAAGATTGAAGCCGCCGCTCTTGAAGCCCTGGCTCACCCCGAAATAGGCCAGGATATCGTCCGTTGGACGAAACTGGATCTGAACTTGAGGCGTGAACGAGTCAAAGCTCGCGGTGACGTTGGCGGTTGTCGCGGCAATGAGGTTTTGGGTTCGGCCGGTCTTTTCTTCTTCGTTATACCGGGCGCCGGCCATCACGGCCCATTGGTCATTGAGGTGATAGGTGGCTTGGCCGAACACAGCGTAAGCTTCACCCTCGCTCGTGGTGTTGGCGCGAGCAAAGGGGAAGGGCACGCGCCAATCGATAAACTGGGTTCCCTCGTCCCGGTACAGGAACACGCCAGCGGTCCACTCCAGCGCACCGGCGTTCGTGTTGTAGAGCTGGAATTCCTGCGATGTGGACTCAACCTCCGTGGTGGAGGTGAAGGTCTCGTTGAAGTCCCCGGTGAAGTCATAGTCGAGGGCGTCAGCCGCATCATACTTGGTGTGGGCCGTGATCGACCGCAGCGCCACTCCGCCGAAGTCCCAGTTGAGAGTCGCGGCATAGACGTCGCTGTCGCGGCGGCTGAAGACCGGTGAGTCGATACGGATATTGCGTTCATCAACCCGCTGCAGGTTTGCGGGGACGATCACTGCGTAGAAGTTTGCCGGAAACGCGGCAAAAGAGGCGTCGGTGGCGATCCCGTATCCCACCGTCCCATCATCGCGAGCGGATTGGACGAGCAGCGTCAGATCCGCATTCGGAGAAAGATCAAATCGAACCTGGCCGCGCAGGGCAAAGAAATCCTGAGCGTCGAGGCCTTGTCCCCTCAGAACGTTGTTCGTGTAGCCATCGTCTTTCACGTAAGACACGGCAAGGCGGCCAGACACGGCTTCGCCGCCGGCGTTCAACGCCACCTGACCACGTACAAGGCTGTTGGAGCCAAAGCCAACCAGGCCCTCAGCGCCGAAACTTTCTGCAGGGGCCCGGCTGATGACGTTGATTGCCCCGCCTGTCGCGTTGCGGCCGTACAGCGTCCCTTGCGGCCCCTTCAAGACTTCCACCCGTTCCACATCAAACAAGTCGGTCAGGATCATGCTCGACTGTGGGAGATAGACGCCGTCCAGGTGAACAGCGTTAGACGGATCGGACCCGACGCTGCGCACATTGTTGGATACGCCGCGAATGGCGACATTGGTTTCCCGATTGCCGAAGGAGATCGCGAGGCCGGGCACCAATTGTTGTAGATCGAACGAGTTCGTGACGCCGGATTGCGCCAACGCATCAGCGCTGAGCGCTGTCACGGACGCGGGCACGTCCTGCAGCGATTGCTCCCGCTTCAACGCGGTCACAACGATTTCGTCGTCCTCAGAGACGGATTGGGCGACTGCCGGCGAGGCAGTCAACGCGATCATCGCGACGGAGACGGCGGGCCAAAATGCGCTCTTCATACAGGTTCCTCCCCTGGGTTGAGGAGACTTTTGCGCATTCTGCATATTCGTCAAGAAATTTTCCAAAAAAGGAAAAACTTTGTCAACTGGTGTGGCTTGCTTGCCTGCCCTTAAGGCCTCGGCGCAACAGCGTAGCGCAGCTCAGGGTGATCAAGCCCATGACGCCCAGCACGATCAGAAGGCTGGCGGAGAGGCCGCCCTCGCCGACAACGGACTGGTTCAAGAGCGCTACTGTCGTGGGTCCAAACCCAAGACCAAGCCCGATGCTCAGACAAACTGACATCGATGCCGCCAAAGCGCGCGTTCTGTCGGTCACTAGGTCCTGCAAAGTCACAGCGACCGCCACATAGGCGATGTTGGCCGCCACCTGCCAAAGCGCGAAGGCTGCAATCGCGGCCCAAGCCAGAGGGAAAACCAGCAAGGCCGCCGATCCTAACAGCCCCAGGGCGCAGAGCTGCACAAGGCCGATCCTGCCTGCAAGGCCGGCTTTGTCATGGGCGCGATCAGACAAAAAGCCGCCAACCCATGCCCCGGCTGTGCCGGCGATAAAGGCCGACAAGCCAAGAAGCTGACCTGCCTCGCCGGCGCTGAGGTCGTGGCTTCGCGTGAGGAGCGAGGTTTGCCAGGTGGTGTAGGCGAAATCGGCCACAGCCACTGAGCTGCCTGTGAACAAGGTGAGCCAGAACAGACTCCGCAGCCGCCAGAGATCGGAGAGCCGCCCTTTGCTGGCGGTTTTCGGATCAAAGCTGCGCTGCGGCTCTTTGAAGGCGAGAAGCGACGGGATCAGGATCAGGCCAAGCCCGCCCAGGGTCAAAACCACCTGTCGCCAAGGGGACAGATCCGCCAGAACCGGCAGGCCGGCGAACAGGCCAGCTTCGGCCTGGTCCAGGAGCCACCCGCCTCCGCTGAACGCCAGCGAGGTCCCCAACGTGGCGCCGAAAAAGGTGAGCGCGATCGCTTTGCCGCGCTGGCGGGGGCTTACATAGTCGCAGATCAAGGAAATCCCTGCAGGACCCAAGACAGCCTCGCCAAGCCCGATCATGATCCGCGCCGTCCAGAAGTGGCTGAGTTCGTTGGCCAATCCGAACAGGATCGTGCCTCCTGTCCAAAGGCTCACGCCGGCGACGATCAGGTTTCTGCGGTTTGTGCGGTCGGCAATCCAGCCACTGCCCAAGGTGGCGGCGGCATAGGTAAGGGCAAAGGCTGTCTGAAGCGTACTGAACTGCACATCGGTGATCGCCATGTCGCCACGGATCGAGTCCACGAGCACCGAAGGCAGGTAGCGATGGACGAAGGAAATGACCGTGGCGACGGTCAAAACGATTACGAAGGCCTGCGCCAAACGGGCGTTGGGCTGTTGCATCTCGCGTTCGCCCGTGTCGGCAACCATTTTCCACCTAGCGCGATTTTTCCATATTGGAAAAGGGTTGACCCTTGGCGCCCGGATTGTCAACACTGCGCGGGTGAGGTCGTCTGCATGAAGCTGTTTGTCGCCGGTCTTGTTGCGGAAACCAACAGCTTTGCCTGCTGTCCCACGGGCTTTGGCGCTTTTGAACTCCGCCTTGGCCCTCATGATCCAACTGATCCGATGGGCATGGCGTCGGCGATGCAAGGGGTTGCGTCGCGCGCGCGGGCGGCAGGCTGGGAGGTGGCGGAAGGGGTCTTGGCGGCGGCACAGCCTCTGGGGCCACTGGTCGACGCCGCTTATGTGGCGCTGAAGGCGTTGATCCTCAGAGACCTTGAGGCCGCGATGCCGGTTTCGGCGGTTGTACTTATTCTGCATGGCGGGATGACCTCGCAGTCTGTCGACGACTGCGAGGGAGACCTGTTGGCGGCGGTCCGGTCGCTGGTGGGTCCGTCTGTTCCGATCACGGCGTCGCTGGACCTGCACTGCCATCTGACCGCTCTAATGCTTCAGCAGGCCAATGCCCTGATCGCCTACAAAGAATATCCGCACACGGATATTGTTGAAACGGCTGAGCGCGCCGCGGACCTCGCGATCGCCGCGGCTGAGGGTGAGATTCGGCCCCGCATGGCCGCTGCAGACTGTCGGGCCATGGGTTTGTGGCCGACTTTGACAGGTCCGCTTCGGGCGTTTGTGGACCGCGTCAGGGCGTTGGAGCGCCAACCAGAAATTCTCTCCGTTTCGGTGGGCCATGGCATGGCCTATGGCGATGTGCCCGAGGCGGGGGCGAAAGTCTGGGTCATTACCGACGACAACCCGGCGCAGGCCACGCGCCTTGCGCAACAGTTGGCCCTCGAGCTGTTCGGCCTGCGAGAGCGCATCGGCACGCGCTTTGCGCCGTTGCCGGAAGCGATGGCGCGTCTGGATGCGTGGCGAGGCGACAAGCCGCTGGTTTTGGCTGATGTCGCAGATAATCCCGGCGGCGGCGCAATGGGCGACAGCACGTTTCTGCTTCGGGCTTTGGCTGACAGGGCCATTGGAGCGGTTGGGCTCGGCGGGGTATGGGATCCGGGCGCGGTTCAGCTGTGTCGCGAAGCTGGCGAGGGGGCGAAACTGTATCTGCGGATTGGCGGAAAATGCGGGGTCACCTCCGGGGACCCTGTTGATCTTTGCGTGCGGGTGCGGCGCTTTGTCGAAGACCATTCCCAGGACGACTTTGGCGTCCGAGCTGACTTAGGGCCCAGTGCTTGGGTCGAGACCGACACGGGGCTGCATATCGTGCTGATCTCCAAGCGCCAGCAGGTTTTGGGCGTGGACCTTTTCACGGGGCTCGGTCTGGAGATCGCGGGATTGCACGGCTTGGTCGTGAAATCCATGCAGCACTTCAGGACCTCGTTCGCCCCGTTCATCGGCGAGGTGATCCATGTCGAAACGCCAGGCCTTTTAAGGACGGATTTCGAAGCGATTCCATTTCAGCGGCGTGATCTCAATTACTGGCCCCGCGTCGATGACCCTTACGCAGCCGAGTGAT
>JBIKVO010000358.1:0-3602 GCA_044356795.1 Caulobacterales bacterium | reverse complement strand
CGACGAGGAAGAATTGCAGCATGTCGATCACACGATCGGCAAAATCGCCGACACGCTGGAGCCGCGCCCCTATTCCTCGCGCGAATTCATTTGGGAGCTTGGCAAATGGCTCGCCAAAGGCAACGCGAAGAAAAAGGACTCGCTGATCCAACGCGCCTACGAAAAAAATGTGCCGATCTTCTGCCCGGCCTTTTCAGATTGCTCGGCGGGCTTTGGCCTCGTGAAGCATCAGGTGGATCGCATGAAGGCGAAAAAGCCTTATCTGACGATCGATTCCGTCGCTGATTTCCGCGAACTGACGGAGATCAAGATCGAGGCGGGCTCCACCGCTTTGTTCATGATCGGCGGCGGCGTGCCGAAAAACTTCGCGCAAGACACGGTTGTGTGCGCAGAAATCCTCGGCCATGACGATGTCGAGATGCACAAATACGCCGTGCAGATTACGGTGGCGGATGTGCGCGATGGGGCGTGCTCGTCCTCCACGCTGAAAGAGGCGTGCAGCTGGGGCAAGGTGGACGTCACCTACGAACAGATGGTGTTCGCCGAAGCCACAACCGTTGCGCCGCTGATCGTGTCGGATGCCTATCACAAAGGCTTCTGGAAAAAGCGCAAGGCGCGCAATTTCGCCAAATTGTTTTAACAAATCGGGGCCGGAGCGATCCGGCCCCTTCGCCATTCAGGCCTATCCATGCGGTTTTTCTGCGCCGCACTCGTCCTCGTCGCCGCAGCCCTTGCGCCGCCCGCCCACGCCCTCGACCTTGGGGAGCGCCCGGCCCAATGGCTTGGCGCAGAAACGTCCCCAGCCCAGGGCGGGCGGCTTGCGAGCTGTGTGCAGGAGCAAACCACGGCGATTTTCGGCGAGGCGTGCACGCAGGCGCTGGCCTTGAAGCCGGTTGCGTTTGATCCCCAGGAAGCGATCGTCGATCCCGCCGCTGTCTTGGCAAAGGATATGCGCAACGCTGGCGGCGCTGTGTGGCGCGAACGCCTGGAAGCCACGGTTTGCAGCCGGCCTGTCTTGCTCAACATAATCGCTTGCAGGCCCAACGCAGACCACAGCCCCCCAGCGCCCTTCTTGTACGCGCGGATCGGTGAAACCCGCATGTCGCTGGGCGTTGCAGTGTTGACCCAAAACGGATTGCTCCCCGGCGCCGTGCAGACGGCCGAGCAGACCAATTCCCCAGGCCGGACGCCGCCCAATCCTGGGCTCGTGTTTCTCGAAACTCGCCTCGTTCAACCGGCGCCGGCCGCCACAAACTGGACACAGCCGTGGCAGGAAGAGTGGAAGGTCCGTGCTTGCCGCGCGCTTGACGCAATGCGGATCGATTTTACACCCAACCCAAACAGCAGCCGTTACGTGTTCGCGATACGCGAGGCGCCATGCCAGCCCTGATTGCACACCCTGATTGCACACCCCGATTGCACACCCCGATTGCACACATCGCGAATTGCCAGGAGGCCGGGCGGTCCCTATCGTCCGGCCTTCCTCAGATTTGGGCCGCCCCATGAAAGCCTACACGTCCAGCTTTTATCATGACCTCAACGAAACGTCGGCGCCAACCGCCCGCATCGTCTGGCCGATGGTGTTGGACCTGGCGCCTGTGCAAAGCGCAGTCGACATCGGGTGCGGCAATGGCAGCTGGCTGAAGGTGCTGAAAGAGTTTGGCGTCAAGGACGTGCTGGGCATCGATGGGCCGTGGATCGCGCCTGAGCAGGTGAATCTGGCCGACGGTGAATTTGTCCGCATGCCGCTTGAAGAGCCGATCACGCGGGACCGCTGCTATGACCTTGCGTCCTGCCTGGAGGTGGCCGAGCACCTCACGCCCGGCCGTGCCGATGGATTGGTGGAAGACCTGACAAGACTTGCCCCGCTGGTGCTGTTCTCTGCGGCAGCACCGATGCAAGGCGGCGTCAATCACCTGAACGAACAATGGCCGAGCTATTGGGCGGAGAAGTTCGCCCGCCGCGGCTATCGCGTGGTGGATTGCCTGCGCCAGCATCTGCTCGCGCGGGAGGATGTGAGCTGGTGGTACGGCCAGAATATCATGCTGTTTGCATCACCGGAGGCTTTGTCGCGCTATCCGAAGCTGGCGGCGGCGGCGGCGGCCTCGCCCGAAACGCCGCCGCCGATCGCCCATCCGCGGCAATATCTGCTGTTGCACGCCAAGGCGCACCCGGATTTCAAAGCGTGGTGGAAGGAGGGCGGCGCCGCGTTTCGGCGCACCTTCCGCAAGAAAAAAAAGACGGCATAGCGGGCGTCTATTCCTCGAGATCGACATCCCAATAGAGATAGTCGGTCCAGCTTTCGTGCAGGAAATGCGGCGGAAAGCGCCGGCCAATCGCCTGCAACTCATGCATGGAGGGCCGGCGCGGCCGGCGGGCGATGTGCATCCCAGCCTCGTGCGGACGCCGTCCGCCCTTCATCAGGTTGCACGGCCCGCACGCGGTGACGATATTCTCCCACGTGGTGCGCCCGCCCTTCGAGCGCGGCACCAAATGATCAAACGTCAGGTCCTCAACCGCGCCGCAATATTGGCAGTGAAAGCCGTCGCGCAGAAAGACATTGAAGCGGGTGAAGGCGGGCGGACGATCCTGGCTGACATATTCGCGCAGCGAAATCACCGACGGCAGGGCCAGCGCCAACGAGGGGGAGCGCACCACCTGATCATACTGCGCGATCACCTCAACCCGGCCCAGAAACACCGCCTTCACGGCCTCCTGCCACGGCCAGAGCGACAGCGGGAAGTAAGACAGCGGCCGGTAATCGGCGTTCAAAACCAGGGCGGGAAAGCCCGAGGGGGGGTGGCTAACGACCTGCACGACGCCCCCTCCCGAACGGCGTGGCCGCCATGGCGGCCAATGGCTTGGAAGAATTGGCGGCGGCGCCGTGAAGGCCGCAAAAGCACGGCGAACGGCGGGGGCTGCGAACAAGCGCTGCAAGGCAGGTCGTGTGACTGAAGGCGCACCTCCTGACGCGTCCATAGCTGATCTGGCTATGAAACGCGACCCTCCAATACCGGATTCGCCATGACGGGATGATGACGGGATGATGACGGGAGGGCGTAAGGGCGATGGAGCGGGTTGGCGCACCGCAAACGTCTGTCGCCATGGCTTTCGGCCGCACACACATTAATAACACCGCCAAAAGATGCAGATTGCATTGGCGGCTGGCGTCAAGACGCTTGCCAAGGCGCCATTTTCGGCCGCGGCTTCGCTCCCGGCAGAGCACCGGAATGCCCGCGATGATCGCGGCGAATCTTATCACTGGGCGCGTGAAACTGGTCGCTTGCGCAGCGGCAAAAGTTCTTCATGTGTTCCAATCCATGCGGAAAAACACGATGGCTGCCGTTGAGCCGATGCCAAGCGACTATGCTGGCGCGCGCGCATCTGATTGTGCCAGCTCTTGAGAGGAGCAAGGCGCTTCACTTTTGTCAGCGCGCGTTCGGCGCACACCAAGACTTGGCGCTGACGGGCCCGGATGGAGCGCCGATCCACGCCGAGATGTGCATTGGCGCGGCGGCGATCATGCTGGGCGCGGAACACCGCGACAGGATTTTCGGCCCAAGGCATGATGGCGGCGCGCCGGTTTCGCTGTTCGTTTATGC
>JBIKVO010000260.1:0-4827 GCA_044356795.1 Caulobacterales bacterium | reverse complement strand
CATGGCTGCACGATCGGGGATGAGGCATTGATCGGCATTAAATCGACGGTGCTAAACCATGCCGTGATACCATCGGGGTGCCTGGTTGGTGCGCACGCGCTTGTGACAGAGCGCAAGACATTTGAACCGAACACTCTGGTGACAGGGACGCCCGCGCGTGTCGCCCGCACGCTGGATGACGGCGCACGGATGATGATCCGCGCCAGCGCGCAGCATTATGTCGAGAATTGGAAGCGCTATCGCCGAGATTTGAAACCCAGTCGCCGCGCGCCATAGTTCGCGCGTATAAAACATTGCCAGGGAGGGCTCGCATGCCGGAATATATCAAAGTCGAAACCGAAGGCCGCGTCACGATCATCACCTTGAATCGACCAGACGTGATGAACGCCCTGCACAAACCCGCACATGATGAATTGCACGCCGCGTTTGATGCGTTCGCCGCAGACCCGGCGCAGTGGGTGGCGATCATTACCGGCGCGGGGGATCGGGCATTTTCAGCCGGCAATGATCTCAAACATCAAGCCATGGGCGGGGAAATGGGGACGCCGCCGTCTGGCTTTGCTGGTCTTACGGCGCGCTATGATCTCGATAAGCCTGTGATCGCGGCGGTGAACGGCGTGGCGATGGGCGGCGGATTTGAGATTGCGCTGGCGTGTGATCTGATCATCGCCGCCGACGGCGCCGCCTTCGCCTTGCCGGAGCCGAAAGTCGGCCTTGCGGCACTGGCTGGCGGCTTGCATCGTTTGCCGCGCCAGATTGGTCTGAAGCAGGCGATGGGCATGATTTTGACGGCGCGGCGCGTCAGTGCGGCAGAGGGCCAGGCGCTGGGCTTTGTCAATGAGGTGGTTCCCGCGGCTGATCTGATGGCGGCGGCGAAACGGTGGGCGGCGATGATTGCCGCATGCAGCCCGATGTCGATCCGCGCATCCAAGCAGGCAGTGATGCGCGGCCTGGAAACAGCGCCCCTGAAAGACGCGATTGACGGGCAGTGGGCGTTGCCGGCGGTGGGCGATCTGTTTCGATCGGAGGATTTCCGCGAAGGCCCGCTGGCGTTTGCACAAAAGCGTAAGCCAGAATGGAAAGGCGCCTAATCGTACTGGGTCAGAAACCGAGCCCGTCGGTCGCATACAAGGGGGATCCGGCGCGGAGCCTTGTTTGCTCCGCGCGTGATTGGATCACCGGCGGAGCCCATGATGGATCCTTCAAGCCTCGAGAGCGCAGCGAGATTTTTGGCCCGTGTCGAGGGTTTGGCGCGCTATTGGCCATGCCGACCGCCACTGGCCTTTGCGGGATGACTGTACCGGGCGCCTCCTGCCGGCCGGAACGCCAAGAGCGTAGAGCCTATGGCGGCGATGGCTGCGCCGGCGCGCACCGCAGCGCAGCACCCGTCGATGCTGCACCTCGTTGGACAGGCGCCATGGCCGGAAGACAGGCGCCTGGCCAAGGTCGAAGATTTCGTGCTTCCCAGGATTGAGGCCCATGGATCGATCCGCGCCTGGATTGGTGACGATACGGCGTTTCCAAAGAAGGCAAAGCACGCCGCCGGCGTGACGCGCCAGGCTTGGCGACACGTGGCCAAGCAGGACAAGGGCCAGGTCGCTGTGACCCTCGATCGCCAATGACTGGGCGAGCCTGCCGGTCGCATATCGGCTTTATAGGCCAGAGGTTTGGGCCAGTGCGGTTCCGGGGCGCTTCGGCGCTTGATTCCGAGATGAGTTCGGCGCCCGGTTCCGAAATGACCTCGGCATGGGCTTCCGAAATGACTTCGGCGCCCCTTTTGGGGCGATTTTGAGCGGGCTTCCGGCAAGTTCGCCTCCGACCAGAGGGGGTGGGCATGCAAGGAAAGCAAACCGAGATGCATCATGTTCGAAATAGTCTGCGCCTGAAGGCGCAGGGCGCGCGCGACTCGTGACGGGCGGTCACGCGCGCCCGCCGCGACTGCAACCGCGGAGGATCTTGACCAAAGGAAACTTCACCGCCAATGCTCACCACGCCGCACGCCCGCTTGCACCTGCCGAAGTCATTTCGGAATCGCATGCCGAAATTGTCGGAATACGCAGCCATGTCCGAGAACCGACGACCCCGAGGCGCTGCCAATATGGACAGCGCGACACGTGGCGGGCTCAAGTGCAAGGGTCCGACGAGGATTGAGCGTCGCCCTGGCGCGGTCACTGAATAGATGTCCATGGTGCGCAGTGGGCCGACGAACCATCTACACAGCCAGTTTATGACGTAGCGGCATTAACTGATTGGGCGCAAATCGATGGCGAAACCGCCCTCGAAATACCGCGCCACGCGCCCGATGCGTCCGCTGACGGAGACGTACTCGCCAACCATTGGTGGACGCTCGGCGCATAGGATACTGACGCCAACCAGAGACATATCAATGACATGACCGCTAATCGTGCGGCCGTCGCGCAACACGACCTCAATCGTGCCCGATCCCGCTTCGCGCGGGAAGCGACGGCTGTCGGCATCACGCGCCCATGGGTACAGAATGCCCATGATAATGTCGGTGTGGCGCTCCAGTTTGTGACGGCCGATCAGAAAGCGCACGCCAAACGACGCGTCGGCCCCGCAATGTCGGCGAACCTCTGCCTCGATGCGGCCCAGCCCGTTGACATACATCAAAATGCGATCGCCAACCTTTAACGGTGCGCTTGTCGCGATAAAGGCGTCGCCGGGCGATACATTGATGGTGCGACAGTCAAATTCGCCGCCATCAGCGGAGCGCAGCCGGCCTGCCAAAATCAAGGGGAAGCGCCGAAAACGCCGTTTTTCAGCCGGCCGCGTCTGTTCAGAACGCAGAATATCGAGGGCGCGGGCCAGTGAGAGGGACGAGGATTTCATTGAGCCCAAGACGTAAGACCTTATGCCCCATCCTGCGCGCCGTTAGGTAAACAAACGGTTCGCCGCGCCACGAACGCAGCCCGCTGGTCACGCTCCCGATTGCCGTTACGTTAGCGATAGACAGCGCCTGCCGCGCCCGTCAGTTTGTCGCCCGCACGCGCCGCCGATAAAGAGCGCGCACCCGGATAACAAAGACGATGGGAGTGACGCTGAGATGGCTGGTGAAACCTACGATTATGTGATCATTGGCGCCGGCAGCGCCGGCTGCGTGTTGGCCAATCGCTTAAGCGCGGATCCCGCAGTGAAGGTGTTGCTGCTGGAGGCCGGCCCGAAAGATGATAACCTGATCGTGCGAATGCCGGCGGGCGTCGGCAATCTGATCAAGGAAAAGGGGCCCTATAACTGGGGCCTGTGGACGGAGCCGCAAAAGCACCTCAATGGGCGGCGGTTGTGGTGGCCGCGCGGGCGTGGGCTTGGCGGCTCCTCATCGATCAATGGCATGATTTATATCCGCGGCCATGCTCGCGATTATGATCAATGGCGCCAGATGGGGCTTGCCGGCTGGTCCTATGCTGATGTGCTGCCCTATTTCAAGCGCAGCGAAACCCTCGACGACGGCGCCAATGCCTATCACGGCGGTCAGGGGCCGTTGTTTGTTTCCCATGGGCGCAACGATAACCCGCTCTATCAGGCGTTTGTCGATGCGGGGTTGAAAGCGGGTCATCCGTACACAGATGACTTCAACGGCGCCCAGCAGGAAGGCGTCGGGCGCTATCAATTGACGATCAAGGACGGCGAACGCTGGAGCGCGTCGTTTGCGTATCTACGCCCGATCCTGGGCCAGCGCGCCAATCTGACGGTACGCACTGGCGCACACCTTACGCGGATCGTGCTGGAAAAGGGCCGCGCGGTCGGCGTAGAGTTTGTGGCGGGTCCGGGCAAACCTGTAACGCGGATCGATGCGGGCCGGGAAGTGTTGCTGTGTGCGGGCGCGGTGCATTCGCCCGCCATCCTGGAGCGTTCGGGAATCGGCGAGCCGGCGATCTTGAAAACCGCAGGCGTCGCCGTCATACACGCATTGCCGGGCGTTGGTCTCAATTTGCAAGACCATCTCGATGTCATCGTGATCAATGAATGTCGCCAGGCAATCACCGCTTACAGCCAACAGGCGGGATTGAAAAAGCTTTTTGTGGGACTTCAATATCTGTTCGCCAAGCAGGGAGCGGGGCGGCAGAATTTCCTCGAAAGCGGCGCGTTCTTGAAGTCGCGCGCCGGTCTCGATCGCCCCGATCTACAAATCCATTTTGTGCTGGCGATCATGATGGACCACGCCAAAACGCAAGTCGAAAAGGACGGCTATTCAGGCCATGTTTGCCAACTGCGTCCAGAAAGCCGTGGTTGGATCCATATTCGGACTGAGAATCCGTTTGATGATCCAGCGATTGACCCTCGTTATCTGGCGTCCGAAGAGGATCGCCGAGCGATGCGCGAAGGCGTGAAAATCGTGCGAGAGATTTTCGCACAAGGCCCGTTCGACCCCTTCCGCGGCGGTGAGATTGACCCCGGTGAAGCGCTGCGCAGCGACGCTGATCTGGACGCCTGGATCCGTACTAAAGCCGAGACGATTTATCATCCGGTCGGCACCTGCCGCATGGGGATGGATGATGCGGCAGTCGTGGATGAAACGCTGACAGTGCGCGGCCTTTCTGGCCTGCGTGTGGTTGATGCGTCGGTGATGCCCACGCTGATCGGCGGCAATACGAATGCGCCTACCATGATGATTGCGGAAAAAGCCGCCGATATGATTTTGGGCCGCGCTGCGCTGGCGCCGGAAGATGTGGTTGTTGCACAGGACAAGGCGGCAGCTTAGTCTTCATCTGCCACAAGTGTGCGTGCTCACTGCGTGTTTCTTGTTTGAGATATTGATAGTCGCGCTCGATCCGCGAGCGCAGCTTTGCCAAATCGACGAGCGCCCTG
>JBIKVO010000259.1:0-4830 GCA_044356795.1 Caulobacterales bacterium | reverse complement strand
AGGGGCCGCAAACAGGGGCCGCAAACATGGGCCGCAAACAGGGTCCGCAAAAAACAGGGTCCGCAAACGGGGCCCGAGCAGTGGCCACCGATAGGGAGGGCGCGACATGGGCGAAACGAACGAAGCCATCGGAAGCGGCGCACACGGCAACGCCGCCGGCGCGCACCGCGCCGCCGCCATCCGGCTTGGCGGTGCAGCACTGGTCCATCGGCAAGCGCAACGGACATCGTCGCCACGTTCGCTATGGGCCCGCGCCAATGATCTGATCGACGCCATTGCGCCCTGCCCGTGGCAGGCGTCTGCGGGGTCGAGTTCGCTGGCCACAATGTCTAGATGGCACATCGCCGACAATGACAAGCCGCACGCCGCAAAGCCTGCCCCCGCGCCCCTGTACACCCCCGAGGAGCGCGAGCGCCGCGACACAACCATCTGGACGCCCGTGCAGGCCATCCTCGCACCGCTGCAGTTTCTGGTGTTTCTCGTCAGCGTCAGCCTGATTGCGCGCACCTTGATGACCGGCGAGGGCTACGAACTGGCTGTCGCTTCGGTCGTAATCAAGACGCTGGTTCTCTACACCATCATGATCACCGGTTCGATCTGGGAGAAAGCGGTTTTCGGCAAATGGCTGTTTGCGCGATCCTTCTTTTGGGAGGACGTGTTCAGCATGCTCGTGCTGGCATTGCACACGGCCTATCTGATCGCGATCGTCTTCCATATTGGCGACGCCACGTCACAATTGTGGCTGGCGCTGGCGGCTTATGCCGCCTATGTGATGAATGCGGGGCAGTTCCTGTGGAAGCTGCGTCAGGCCCGCCTTGAATCACCCCCCGCCACGCAAGGCAAGCCGCACCACGCTGAGGCTGCATGAGCGCGGTCACTCTCATCGATCGGCGCGACGACAGCATCGCGTGTGCTGCGCCTGCACCTGCAGCGGTGGGCCGCAATCGCGCGGTTGCGAAAGAGCGCGGCCAACGTGAAGTGTTTTGCGGACTCACCGGCATCATGTGGCTGCATCGCAAGATTCAGGACGCCTTCTTCCTGATCGTGGGGTCGCGCACCTGCGCCCACCTGATGCAGTCTGCAGCCGGCGTGATGATCTTTGCCGAACCGCGTTTCGCCACCGCGATCATCGAGGACAAGGATCTTGCCGGCCTCGCCGACGCCAATGACGAACTGGATCGTGTGGTGTCGCGGTTGCTGGCGCGAAGACCCGATATCAAGCTGTTGTTCCTGGTCGGCTCGTGCCCATCGGAAGTGATCAAGCTTGATCTTGCCCGCGCGGCACAGCGTTTGTCGGTGCGTACGTTGCCCCAGGTGCGGGTGCTCAATTATTCAGGCAGCGGCATTGAAACCACGTTCACGCAGGGCGAAGACGCGTGCCTTGCAAGCCTGGTTCCGCAAATGCCGACGGCGGACGCCGAAGCCCCTGCGAATCTGGTGCTGGTCGGCTGCCTGCCTGATCCAGTGGAAGATCAGTTCCTGCGCCAATTTGCAGCCCTGGGACTCACCCGCGTGGATAGCTTCCCGCCGCGTCGCGCGGGGCAATTGCCAGCGATTGGGCCCAACACCCGCTTCTTGCTGACGCAGCCATTTCTCGGCGAAACGGCGCGTTTTTTGGAAGATCGTGGCGCGCGCCATATCCCGGCGATGTTTCCGTTCGGCGCAGACGGCACAATGGCTTGGTTCAAAGCGGCCGCAGCCGCCTTTGGCGTCAGCGCCGCAGCCTGTGAAACCGTACTGGGCCCAGCCTATGCACGCGCACAAAAGGCCATCGCGGCCGTGCGTCCGAGGCTTGCCGGCAAACGGATCATGTTCTTCCCCGATAGCCAGCTTGAGGTGCCGCTTGCCCGGTTTCTTGCACAGGAATGCGGGATGATCCCGCTCGAAGTGGGCACGCCTTATCTGCACCGGGCCCATCTCGGCGCCGACCTCGACGCGCTGCCAGATACCGTCTCACTGGTAGAAGGTCAGGATGTCGACGCGCAACTGGATCGCTGCCGCGCAGCGCGCCCGGACATCACCGTGAGCGGCCTAGGCCTTGCCAATCCGTTGGAGGCTGAGGGCCTGACGACCAAATGGTCGATCGAACTGGTATTCTCGCCGATCCACGGTTTTGATCAAGCGGGCGATCTTGCAGGCCTGTTCGCGCGGCCGCTGACGCGGGCGGCGCTGTTGGCCGGGAGGGGCTGATGCAACTGGCTGTATGGACCTATGAAGGCCCTCCCCATGTCGGCGCAATGCGAATCGCTGCGGGCATGAAAGACGTGCATTTTGTGCTGCACGCCCCGCAAGGCGACACCTATGCCGATCTGCTGTTCACGATGATCGAACGGCGCGACCATCGCCCGCCCGTGACGTTCACAACATTTCAGGCGCGCGATCTTGGCGCCGACACCGCAGAGCTCCTGCAAGAGGCCATCCGCGGCGCTGCCGCACGCTTCAAGCCGCAGGCGCTTTTGGTTGGCGCCTCTTGCACCGCTGAACTGATCCAGGATGATCCCGGTGGTTTGGCGCGCGCTTTGTCATTGCCGATGCCGGTGATCCCGCTGGAACTGCCAAGCTATCAGAAAAAAGAACATTGGGGTGCGGCTGAAACCTTCTATCAAATTGTGCGCCGGCTGCTGGATCCCGCAATCACGCCGCCCCCGCGCGAGGGCCGGCGTGCGCGCGTCAATCTCCTGGGTCCATGCGGCCTTGGCTTTCGCCATCGCGACGACGTGGAAGAAATCACGCGGCTTTTGCGCGCGCTTGACATTGATGTGCACGTGACCGCCCCGCTTGGCGCCACGCCCGCCGATATCACCCGCCTTGGCGGTGCAGATTTTTCGATCGTGCTGTATCCCGAGATCGCTGACGTGGCTGCGCGCCATCTTGAGAAAACACTCAATCACCCCATCGTGCGCACAGTGCCGATTGGCCTAGACGCCACGCGCCGCTTCATTGTGGATGTGGCCGCTCTTGCTGGCGTGGCGGTTCCAGACGATCTGGAATTGCGCCAACGGGCAGGTTGGTGGTCGCGAAGCGTTGACAGCACGTATCTCACCGGCAAACGCGCCTTTGTGTTTGGCGATGCGACACACGCCATCGCCTGCGCCCGGTTTGCCCGCGATGTCATGGGCTTCGAAATTGTTGGCCTCGGTTGCTACAATCGCGAATTCGCACGCGAGCTGCGCGCCGCCGCCATCGAGTTTGGCGTTGAGCCGCTGATCACCGACGATCATCTCGCCGTTGAAGATGCGATCACAGCGGCAGCGCCTGAAATTGTTTTGGGCACGCAGATGGAGCGCCACATCGCCAAACGCCTGCGCCTGCCATGCGCGGTGATTTCTGCGCCCGTGCATGTGCAGGACTTTCCGGCCCGCTATTCGCCATTCATGGGCTTTGAGGGCGCCAATGTTCTGTTTGATACGCTCGTGCATCCCCTTGTGATGGGGCTTGAGGAACATCTTCTGGCGATGTTCCGTGATGATTTTGAATTCCATGACGGCGCCGGTCCTTCCCATCTTGGACATGGCGGCGGCGAAGCGCCGCGGGCGCCGGCAGAACCAATGCCTGCGGTTGTGTCGCCCAACCACGCCGCAACCGATTCCAGCATAGTGTGGTCTTCTGCAGCGGAAAAAGAGCTGGGCAAGATCCCCTTCTTTGTCCGCGGCAAAGCCCGCCGCAACGCAGAAGAATTCGCCGCCGAGCGCGGCTTGTCAGTGATCGAACTGGACACTCTTTATGACGCAAAAGCGCACTTCGCCCGGTGACGCCAATGGCGGCGGGGAGCCGCCCATTCGCGTCGCGCTGATCACGCTGGATCTGCATAGCGCCGGCTTGGTGGATCGCGCGCGCGAAACCTTGCGACAGGACTATCCCAATCTGCAATTGTCGCTTCACGCCTGCGCCCAATTCGCCCGTGACGCCGAAGCCCTGACACGCTGCCGCGACGCGATTGCCGCTGCCGATATTCTGATCGTCAATATGATGTTCATTGACGAACAGATCGCCCTCGTCCTGCCTGATCTGCAGGCCCGCCGCGAGACCTGCGACGCGATCGTATGCACCATGAGCGCTGGTGAAGTGGTGAAGCTGACCCGCCTTGGCAACTTCAAAATGGATGCCCCGCAAGGCGGGCCGATGGCGCTTTTAAAGCGGATGCGAGGGACCAAATCATCGGCGCCGGGCGCGTCTTCCGGTGCGGGGCAGATGGCCATGCTGCGCCGCCTGCCAAAGCTGTTGCGCTTTATCCCAGGAACCGCACAAGATGTCCGCGCCTACTTCCTGACAATGCAATACTGGCTGTCGGGCAGCGAGCGCAACATCGCCAATATGATCCGGATGCTGATTGATCGCTATGCCAGCGGGCCGCGAAAAGCGTTGCGCGGGCGGGTGAAAATTGCAGCGCCCGAGGATTATCCAGAGGTTGGCGTGTATCATCCGCGCCTTGTCCGCGCGGGCGCCGGCGCGCCGATCAGCGCCTCGCTCACAGCCCTTCCCCGCGACGCCAACGCCAAAGGCCGCGTTGGTATCTTGCTGTTGCGCAGCTACATCCTTGCCAATGACGCGGGCCATTATGACGGCGTGATCGCTGCCTTGGAGGCCAAGGGCCTTGATGTTGTGCCGGTGTTCGCCAGCGGCCTTGACGCGCGCCCCGCGATTGATGCGTTTTTCTTCAAGGACGGCAAACCGGCCATTGATGCCCTGGTGTCGCTGACGGGGTTTTCACTGGTTGGCGGGCCGGCCTATAATGATGCCAAAGCCGCAGAAGATGTGCTGGCGCGCCTTGATGTACCCTATATCGCCGCACACCCGACGGAGTTCCAAACCCTGGAGCAATGGGGCGCC
>JBIKVO010000017.1:0-16540 GCA_044356795.1 Caulobacterales bacterium | reverse complement strand
TGATAGGGTTCCCGCGCGGTGCGGGCCACCATCTTGCGACCTATGCCGGGTTGCCGATCCAGGGCCTTGGCCTCGATACCAGTGTGCCGCTGGAGCAGATCTCCCGAACCACGCGACCGGATCTGGCCCTGCAGGGCAATCTTGATCCGATGTTGTTGGTAGTCGGGGGCCAAGCCCTGGAAACCGGTGTGCGCGACACTCTCGCCGCGGCGGGGTCTGCGCCCCACATCTTCAATCTCGGGCACGGGATTACGCCGGACGCATCGCCGGATCATGTCAGCGCCCTCGTCAATCTGGTGAAAGGCCGCTAAATCGCGGTTTTTTGCCAATAAGAAGGTGTTTCAAGCGCATGGGCGTGCGGAAAACGGCTGTCGTGTTGTTCAATCTGGGTGGTCCCGACTCGCTGTCGGCGGTTCGCCCTTTCCTGTTCAACCTGTTCAATGATCGCTGGATCATCCGCGCGCCGGCTTTGGTGCGGCTGGCGCTGGCGACGCTGATCTCTTTCACCCGCAACAAAAGTGCGCAGGCGAACTATGCCCTGATGGGTGGACGATCGCCGATCATGCCGGAAACCGAGAAACAGGCGAAGGCGATCCAAGCGCTACTGGATCAGCGCCACGGGGCTGGCCGCTTCAAGACCTTCATCGCCATGCGCTATTGGCATCCACTCGCCCATGAAACCGCGCGGGAGGTGAAGGCCTGGGGCGCCGACGATGTGATCTTGTTGCCCTTGTATCCGCAGTTTTCCTCAACCACCACAGCCAGCGCGGATGAGGCTTGGCGCAAGGCTTATCACGGGCCCACACACACGATCTGTTGCTATCCGGCGGGTGATTTGTTTGCCCAGGCGCATGCCGATTCCATCCTGCGCGTATGGGAAGAGGGCGGTCGACCGGACGCCCCACGCATATTGTTTTCCGCGCATGGCCTGCCCCAGCGCACCATTGACGCCGGCGATCCCTATCAGGTGCAGGTGGAACAGACGGTCGCCGCAGTGCGCGCCAAGCTGCCGTCCAGCTTCGACGCGGTTGTGTGTTATCAATCGCGCGTCGGGCCGCTGAAATGGATTGGTCCGTCCACGGAGGAAGAGATCGAGCGCGCTGGCCACGACAGGGCGGCGGTGATCGTTTCTCCCATCGCCTTTGTGTCGGAGCATATCGAGACGCTGGTCGAACTCGATATCGAATATGCAGAAAAGGCCCACGAGGCCGGCGTGCCGGTCTATCTGCGGGCCAAGGCCTTGGGCGATGATGCGCGCTTTGTCGCGGCGCTGGCGGACCTCGTGGACGCAGTGGGTGCGCGTCGGGTAACGGTGTGTTCGGAAACCGGCGGGCGGATCTGCCCGGCCGCGTTTGGCCTGTGCCCGATGCAGGCTGGCGCGGCGGGGCAAACGGCGCCGGTAAAGGACACCATCGCGACAGCGGCATAGCGGGGCGGTTAACAGGCGCGCCCCGTGCCCTGCCCGCGTGATTAGCAGGGCAAGGCTGGCATGGACGTGGAGAGCATCCGTTCCGTTCTCGATTACAACCTGCTGCGCGGGTTGCACATCATCTTCGTAATCGCCTGGATGGCGGGCTTTTTGATGCTGCCCCGGTTTTACGCCTATCAGACTGGGGCTATCGCTGGCGGTGAGCTGGATCAGAAAATGACCGTGGCGTCGCGCAATCTGATCCGCATCATTTTTAACCCCAGCTTGCTCGTCGTGTGGGCCTTGGGGCTGATTTTGATCTGGCTGTATCATCACAACTGGACGCAGGAAGCCTGGCTGCACCTGAAATTGACGCTGGTCTTGGGTTTGAGCGGTCTGCATGGATGGCTGGTGGCGCAGGGGCGGAAACTGGCCGCCGGCGAACGCCCGCGCAGTGAAAAATTCTGGCGGATGCTGAACGAAGTCCCGTTTCTGGTGGCGATCGCGGTGGTGCTGCTGGCCACGCTGAAGCCCCGGTGAGGGGCTATGCCAGCGGCGATTTACGCGCGCGGCAAGACTTGACAGGGCCGGCTTGCCTGTGTTTCCAGATGCTCGTGGAAGGCCCCCGGGCTGAACCGATGCCGCGGCGGCGGCCGTCTCCCATAGACATCGCAACTCAAAACACCGCCGATCCCCACCCCTCCTCCGCCGTGTGCAGGCGCGCTGCACGCCAATGGCGGCCCGGCTTCCGACGGCGGCCGGTGACACCCTCCGGGACGAACCATGAGCACCTCCGACACCCCCATCTCGCCGAACGATGAAACGGTTGAAGCCACATCTGAAATCCCGGCTGAAACGGCGCCCCCGCCGCCGCGCTCGCGCACTTTAAGCCTCGGCTCGATGCGCAAGGCAGAGCCGCCGCCCGCGGCCGTAGAGGCGCCCGACGCGCCGGTTGAGCCGCCGCCGCCGCCCCGGCCAATGAGCCTGGAAGGCGTCACCCAACTCACGCTGCAAGACCTCAAAAAGAAATCACCGACCGAATTGCTCGCTTTTGCAGAATCGCTGGAGGTGGAAAACGCCAACACCCTGCGCAGCCAGGACATGATGTTCGCCATTCTCAAACAGTTGGCAGAGCGCGGCGTTGAGATTGGCGGCCAGGGCGTCATAGAAGTGCTGCCAGACGGCTTTGGGTTTTTGCGCAGCCCGCAATCCAATTATCTCGCAGGGCCGGATGATATCTATGTGTCGCCGCCGCAGATCCGCAAAATGGGCTTGCGCACGGGCGATACGGTTGAAGGCCAGATCCGTGCTCCGAAAGACGGCGAGCGTTATTTCGCGCTGACAAAAGTAAACGCCATTAACTTTGAAGACCCCGAGCGCGTGCGCCACAAGGTGCATTTTGATAACTTGACGCCACTGTATCCCAATAAGCGGCTGAATATGGAAATCCCCGATCCGACGTTGAAGGATCGCTCTGGCCGGGTGATTGACATTGTGGCGCCAATCGGCAAGGGCCAGCGGGCGCTGATCGTCGCGCCGCCGCGGACCGGCAAAACCGTGCTGCTGCAAAATATTGCCAAATCGATCGAGGCCAACCATCCCGAAGTGTATCTGATGGTGCTGCTGATCGACGAGCGGCCCGAAGAAGTTACTGACATGCAACGCACCGTGAAGGGCGAGGTAGTCTCTTCCACCTTCGACGAACCGGCGACACGCCACGTTCAAGTTGCAGAAATGGTGATCGAAAAAGCCAAACGCCTCGCCGAGCATGGGCGCGATGTGGTAATTTTGCTGGATTCTATCACGCGCCTGGGCCGTGCATACAATACGGTGGTCCCATCCTCCGGGAAGGTTTTGACGGGTGGTGTGGACGCCAACGCCCTGCAGCGGCCAAAGCGCTTTTTCGGCGCCGCGCGTAATCTTGAGGAAGGCGGCTCTTTGACGATCGTGGCCACGGCCTTGATCGACACCGGGTCGCGCATGGATGAAGTGATCTTTGAAGAGTTCAAAGGCACGGGTAATTCGGAAATCGTGCTTGACCGGAAGGTGTCTGATAAGCGCATCTTCCCGTCGATGGACATCCTCAAATCAGGCACGCGCAAAGAAGAACTCATTACTCCGCGTGAACATATGGCTAAGATGTATGTGCTGCGGCGGATTTTGTCGCCGATGGGCACAACGGATGCGATCGAGTTCCTGCTCGATAAGCTGCGTGGTTCGAAGAATAATGACGACTTCTTCCAGGGCATGAACACATAAGCGATTGTGCGTCTCCTCCCGTTTGAAGGGGAGCAGCCCGTTTCCATGGCCGCACCCTCTTTAGGCCTTTGGCTGGATCTTTCCCCTCGGGGAAGGAGGGCCACATCGAGTGCCGATCGCTCTCCACTTTTCCGGGGAAGACCACCCCTCCATGCCATGGCTGGCGAAGCTGTGAACCCGGCGCGCTTGCTAGATGGGTTCAGCGCCCGATATCCCCGCCGCACACATGCCCTTCCCTCGCCCCCAACCTTCACCGGTGAAAACCCATTCATGACCTTCCGCCCCGGCCTTATCGCCGCCGCATGCGCCGCAGCCATTCTCGCGCTGAGCGCCTGCGCCAACCCGTCCCGCGTCGCCGCAAACCTTGCCGCCGCCGCAGCAACCGCCCTCTCCCCGGCGCCTATGGCAGCCGATCAGGCGGCCCATCCGAAACTGGCCTGGGCGATCGCCGGCGATTGGCGCCGCGCCCAGGACGCCGCCCGCGACGACGCCCGCAAACCCTTGGCGACGCTGCAGTTTTTTGGTCTGCAGCCAGGGATGAATGTGGTCGAACTGTGGCCCGGCGAAGGCTATTGGACCGACATCGTCGGCCCGTTCCTGGCCCAAACCAACGGTCGCTACATCGCCGCCCACAATGACCCCGTGAACGGCAATCCCCAGCAACTGGCTGCGCGCGAAGCCTTCATCGCCCGCCTGAACGCCGCGCCGGATCGGTTTGGCGCTTTCCAGGTCACTGAGTTTGGCCCCCGCGCCGGGGCGATTGCCGCTCCCGGCAGCGCCGACATGGTGATGTCGATGCGCGGCTTTCACGCCCTGCCGCTGTTCAACTTCACCGACAAAGCCTTGGCTGATATTCGCACGGCCCTAAAGCCTGGCGGATTGTTTGTTGTCGAGGCGCACAGCAACCCCACAGCCGACACGGACGGCCGTCAGGGATATCTGCCCCAGGCCTTTGTGATCCAAACCGTGGAACGCGCCGGCTTCCGGCTGCGCGCCGAATCTGCCATCAACGCCAATCTGAACGATACTGGCGACCATCCCTTCGGCGTGTGGACGCTGCCGCCGGCGCTGCGCACTGCGCCGTTTGGCCAACCGCCGAACCCAGCCTTCGATCAGTCGAAATACATCGCGATTGGGGAAAGCAATCGCATGACGCTGGTCTTCGAGAAGATCTGACGCGCTTGAAAAAATGCAGGCCGGCCTTTCACAAACAGGGTCGGCCTGCCTTGATGCCGCCATGCTCGGCTCTTGATCTGCAACCGCATTTCACAAGGTCGTCATGTCTCTGCTTCCCCCCGGCGAACGCCGCTCCCTCGGCTTGAAATTCCTCCTCGTTGTGGCGCTCGCCGCGCTGATGACAGTGCCCACCGTTTTGGTCTGGGGGCTGATCGCGGAGCGTTCCGAACGCGCCCAGGCGGTGATCGCAGATGTTGGGCAAACCTTCGGCGGCCCGCAAACCTTCACCGGCCCGATCTTGGCCGCCCCCTACACCCAGACCCTGGCGACGCCCGCCACACCTGAAAATCCCCGTCCGCAACCGACCGTCAATCGCGGCTGGTACATCGTGTTCGCCAAGACCGGCGCGGCTGACGCCGTCGTTGAAACCGGCGTTCGCGCCCGCGGCGAGGGCGAGCTGTTCAAGGTGCGCGTTTACACCGCCGACATCGCCTTCAAGGCCCGCTTCGACATTCCGGAGGCCCTGGTCGCGGCCCCCGAAAGCGCGGTGATTGACTGGTCCCGTGCGGTACTGCTGGTCGGCGTGGGCGACGCCCGCGGCGCGGCCGCCCCCGCCGGGATTAGCATCACCGGCCGCGGCGACATCCCGTTGGAGCCCGGCTCTGCCTATGCCGCGGTATTGGGCGGCGGCGCGCCGGGGGATCCATCCAGTTATGCCCCCGGCCCGCGGGCCTTCGTCAGCGGCCCTGGCCAATGGCTGGTGGCGCAGGTCGGGTCATTTGTGCGCCCGGGCGTGGGTTTTGACGCTGCGGCGGCGCTGAATTTCACTGGTGTAGAGCGCTTGAGCCTGACCCCCTTCGCCCGCGACACCGAATTGTCGATGCGTGGAAACTGGCCGCATGTGGGCTATTTCGGCGCCTTCTCCGCCGTCGCCGAACCCAGCACCACGGAAGGCTTTTCGGCGCGGTGGAGCGTGCCCTTCATCCGTCGCAACCTGGCCGAAGCCGGCGAAGCGGGATCGCTGTCCAATCTGTCCAGCTTGAGCGTGCAAACCGCCTTTGTCGATCCCGCCAACCCGTACAACTGGGTCAACCGAGCGCTGGCTTATTCGCCGCTATTTGTGGGCATCGTGTTCCTCGTTTACTTCATGTTTGAGGCCACCAGCCCCCGCCGCGCACACCCGGCGCAATATGTCCTTGTTGGGCTGGCGCAGGTGATTTTCTACCTTTTGCTGTTGTCCTTTGCAGAGCGGATCGGCTTTGACCTTGCCTTCCTGATCGCCGCCGGCGCGACGGTGGCGCAAATCGGCTGGTATGCCGGGGTGGTGTTCAAGGACGCCCGGCGCGGCATGGTCGCGACGGGCATCTTCGCGCTGCTCTATATTCTGATTTACCTGCTGCTGAAGTTGGACGACTTTGCGTTGCTTGTCGGATCGATCGCTTCTTTTGTGATTGTACTGGCCGTGATGGTCGCAACCCGCAACCTGGACTGGTATGGCCTATCCCAGCCCCGCAATGAAAGCCCCGCTCTTCCGCCGGATTGGAAGCCATCCTGAAACTTGGGGCGCATTCGGATCCGATGGACGCGGAGCTGACCGTTTGTCGCAGCTGGAAATCTGTTTGCGTCTTTCATCGTCTCTTTGGCGTACTCAAGATACTGGCTTCGCAGACTTGACGACGCGACCGGCCATCGCCACGGTCCGGCCGCGACAACCTGACGGACACGACACCCATGGTTCAGCTGACGCTGCCAAAGAATTCCAAGGTCACGAAGGGCAAGCACTACGCCGCCCCCGCCGGCGCCCAACGCGTGCGCACCTTCAAGGTCTATCGCTACGACCCCGACAGCGGCGAAAATCCACGCTGGGATACCTATGACGTCGACCTCGATGCCTGCGGCCCGATGGTGCTGGATGCGTTGATCCAGATCAAGAACACCATGGACTCCACCCTGACCTTCCGGCGCTCCTGCCGCGAAGGCGTGTGCGGCAGCTGCGCGATGAATATCGGCGGCCGCAACACCCTGGCATGCACCAAGGGCACGGACGAATTCCCCGGCGACACGCTCACGGTGTCGCCCCTTCCGCACCAGCCGGTGATCAAGGACCTCGTCCCTGATCTGACGAACTTCTACAACCAATACCGCTCGATCGAGCCTTTCATGCAGGCTGAAGCCGCAGCCCCGGAAAAGGAGCGCCCGCAATCGCCGCAGGACCGGGAAAAAATCGACGGTCTGTACGAATGCATTTTGTGCGCCTGCTGCTCCACCAGCTGTCCAAGCTATTGGTGGAACGCGGACAAATATCTGGGCCCCGCGGCCCTGCTGCAGGCCTATCGCTGGATCGCCGACAGCCGCGACGAAAACCGCGCCGCCCGCCTCGATGCGCTGGAAGATCCGTTCAAGCTTTACCGCTGCCATACGATTATGAATTGCGCGCAGGTGTGTCCGAAGGGGCTGAACCCGGCAAAGGCGATTGCGGAAATCAAAAAGTTGATGGTTTCGGGCCGATCGTAAGCCGGATTGTGAAACACGCCTACGCGCGCACATGCCAATGTCCCGCGCCCTGTCGTTTCAGGGGGGCGTTTGATAACCGCGCCGACAGCCGCGCGGCCGGTATTGTGAGGTATCGTAATCGGATTCTTGCGCGGCTCTATCAGGCGCGTGACTTGGATTCAGATTGGGGGGCTTATAAGTGCGCCCGCACCGCTGCGCCCATCTCGGCGGTGGACAGCATTCCGCCAAGATCGCGCGTCCGGGCGCCCTGAGCCAGGGCGCGCTCCACCGCCGCGCGCAAGCGATCGGCCAGATCCGCGCGCCCGAGCGACAATCGCAACGCCATTTCCAAGCTTAAGATCGCCGCAAGTGGATTGGCGATGCCCTGCCCTGCAATATCTGGCGCGCTGCCATGCACCGGCTCATACAGGCCGGGCGCGCCCGGATTGCCCACCGCGGCCGATGGCAGCAAACCGATCGATCCGGTGAGTTGGGCTGCCTCATCGCTCAAAAGATCGCCGAAAAGATTATCCGTGACGATAACATCAAACTGCTTGGGCGCCTTCACCAATTGCATCGCACAATTATCAGCCAGAATATGCTCAAGGCGCACATCTGAGAATTCTTCAGCGTGCAGCGCGGTAACTTCCTCGCGCCACAACAATCCGGTTTCCATAACATTGGATTTTTCCGCCGAATGCACCAGCCCGCGCCGCCGCCGCGCCGCCTGGAACGCCACCCGCGCGACACGGCGAATTTCATGGCTGGTATAGACTTGCGAATCAACGCCGCGGCGTTCGCCATTGGCCAGCGTTTCGATGCCGCGCGGTTCGCCGAAATACACCCCGCCCGTCAGTTCACGAACGATCAGAAGATCAAGCCCCGCGACGATGTCTTCCTTCAGTGAGGACTGGTTCGACAGCGGCCCGAAACAAATCGCCGGACGCAGATTGGCGAACACCTGCATCTCTTTGCGCAGCCGCAAAAGCCCCGCTTCGGGGCGCTTCTCGCGCGCGACATGCGCCCATTGCGGCCCGCCCACCGCGCCCATGAGCACCGCATTGGCGCGCAGCGCGCGCTGCACCTCGGCATCGGCGATTGGTTGGCCGGCGTGATTAATCGCGGCGCCGCCGAATGGGGCTTCTTCGATCGTCAATGCGGGCCAGAGTGTGTCGGCAATGGCGCGCGCTTCGCGGATGACCTCGGGGCCGATGCCATCGCCGGGCAGTAGGAGAAGAGTAGGCATGGGGCACGCTTGTGGCGGAGACGGCGCGCGCACTCAAGCGGGGCTGCGGCGTTGTGAGCGCCAACGCCGTCTTCTCCCTGACGGAGTGGGGGAATTGGCGTCTTCCCCCTCCTGCCCTGCGGGCCACCTCCCCCGCAAGCGGGCGAGGAGAAGCACGACCCTTCACAAAAACGAATACGGATCGACATCGATCTGCACGCGCACCGCGCTGTGCAGTTTCACGCGCGCCTCCCACGCCGCCATGAAGCCGGGCAGGTCGATCGCGCGATCGGCGCGGATCAAAAACCGCCGCCGGTGCTGGCCGCGGATCACCGATAGCGGCGCCGGCGCCGGCCCCCACACATCCACGCCCTCGGCGTTGGGGGCCGCCTTGCCGAATGCGTCAGCGGCCTCGTTGGCCAGCGCCTCATTCGGTGCAGCGATAATCACCGCCGCCAGGCGCCCATAAGGCGGCATGCCCATCAGCTCACGCCCCAGCGCCTCCGCTGCAAGGAAGCCGTCGCGATCTTGACGCATCAGAGCCTGCATCGCGTCATGCTCTGGCGCGTAGGTTTGAATCAGGGCGCGGCCGGGTTTTTCCGCCCGCCCTGCCCGCCCCGCCACCTGGCTGAGCAGCTGAAACGTGCGCTCCCCCGCGCGCAGATCGCCGCCCTTCAGGCCCAAATCCGCATCGACAACGCCCACCAGCGTCAGGCCCGGAAAGTTGTGTCCTTTGGCCACGATCTGTGTGCCGATGAGAATATCGATCTCGCCGGCGGCCATCCTCTCCACCACGGCGCGCACCTGATCGCCGGTTTGGGCGGTATCGGAGGAGAAAACCTCCACCCGCGCCTCGGGGAACAGGCTGCGCACCTCCTCGTCCACCCGCTCCACCCCCGGCCCGATTGCCACAAAGCTGTCGGGCGCGAGGCATTGCGGACATTGCTTGGGCTTGGGCATCGAAAAGCCGGTGACGTGGCACACGAGGCGATTGGAGTAGCGGTGTTCCACCAGCCAGCTTTGCGTTTCCGGGCTGACCATCCGGCGCCCGCAGGCCCGGCACAGTGTGAGCGGCGCGTAGCCGCGCCGATTCATATACAGAAGCGACTGTTCTTTTTTCTGATAGGTTTCGGCCAGCGCCGTGATCAGCCGCGGCGACAGCCAATGGCCCTTTTCCGGCGGGTCGCGGCGCATATCGATCAGCTCGACATCCGGCAGCACCGCCGCCCCGTGCCGCGCCGACAGGCGCACATGGGCATAGCGCCCGGCCTGAACGTTGACCAAGGTCTCCAAGGAGGGCGTGGCCGAGGCCAGTACGATCGCCGCCTCCCCCAGCTTTGCCCGCGCCACCGCCAAATCGCGGGCCTGATAAGTGACGCCCTCGTCTTGTTTATAAGAGGGATCGTGCTCCTCATCGATGACGATCAGGCGCAGATTGCGGAATGGCAGAAACAAGGCCGACCGGGCCCCGGCGATCAGACGGGCGCGGCCCTCGTTCACCTCGCGCCAGGCGCGGCGGCGATATTTCTGCGCAATCGCGCTGTGCCACTCCACTGGGCGCACGCCAAAGCGGGCCTCGAACCGCTCCAACACCGCCTGCGTCAGCGCAATTTCCGGCAGCAGCACCAGCACTTGCGCCGTGGGATCGCGCAGCAGCGCGGCCGCGACCGCTTCGAAATAGACCTCCGTCTTGCCCGAACCGGTGACGCCATCCAGCAGCACGGCGCGAAACGCGTCCGCCTGCACCGCGGCGACCAGCTCTTCTGCGGCGGCGGCTTGGGCTGCGGACAAGGCCCGTCCCGCGCGCTCAAGATCGGGCGGCGTGAAGGGCGCATCCTCTGGCCGGTCAAAGCGGGTCAGCGCGCCCTGCTCGATCAGCGCCTTGACGACAGAGCCCGACACATTGGCCCGGCGTGCGAGGTTGGCGGCGGTATCGGCCTCGATCGCGGCCTGCGACAAGACCCGCGTACGCGCCTCGGTGAGGGTTCCGCTGATCGCACCGGACGGCGCATAGACCGGAAACACCGGCGACGGATACAACCCCTCCGCTGAGCGGACCACCGATTTGAGGACCAGCCCGGGCGGCGACACCGTGTAGCGCGCGGCCCAATCGACGAATTTGCGGCTGGCCTCCGGCAGTGGCGGCGCCGGCGCCTTTTCGATCAGCGGCTTCAGATTGGAAGCGCTGCGCCCCTCCGGATCCAGCGCCCAAACAACGCCGCGCACCTGCCGCGGCCCCAAGGGCGCCAGCACATGCGATCCCAATTCAAGCCCCCAACTGGCGGGCGCGCGATAATCGAACGGCTCCGGCAGGGGCAGCGGGAACATCACGCTGGCGGTCACCTGCGGTTCGGGCGCGCCCGCGTGTTCGCCATCCGCGGCAAACAGCGGCAACCCCGTGTTCACATCCGATGGCGCAGATGGAGCCCGCGAGGCAGAGGAACGAAGCGCCCGACTCATGACAGTTGAAGGTAAGCCCAGCGAGCCCCCAGCGAAAGACGCCGCCGTGATGATGGCGGATTGGCTGGCGCATCTGTCCGGCGAGCGGCGCCTGGCGGCGCGCACCTTGGAGGCTTACCAACGCGATGTGGCCGCCCTGTTGGGGTTTTTGGCCCACCATCTCGGCGACACGATCACCACCGACAGCCTGGCCCAGCTGCATCCGCGGGATCTGCGCGCCTATCTGGCGTTTCGTCGCCAAGGCGCAGAGCCCCTCGCGGACCGATCCGTGTCGCGCGCGCTGGCCGCGATCCGCAGCTTTTTGCGCTATCTCGAAGCGCGCCAGGGCCTGAACGCCAGCAAGCTGGCGCTGGTGCGCGGCCCGCGACTGAAGCCGACCCTGCCGCGGCCCGTGGCGCATGACGCCGCCGTTTCGCTGATCGACGCCGCCGGCGACGAACCCGACGAACCCTGGATCGGCGCCCGTGATGCGGCGGTGCTGACGCTTTTGTACGCTGCCGGATTGCGGATTTCGGAGGCGCTGGCGCTGACGGGTGCGGATCGCCCCTTGCCCGACGCGCTGATTGTGACCGGCAAAGGCGGCAAACAGCGCGTGTGCCCCATTCTGCCGATCGCGCGCGATGCGGTGGAGGCGTATGCACAGGCGTGCCCGTTTGCGCTGAATCGTGCGGGACCGCTGTTTCGCGGCGCGCGCGGCGGCGCGCTGCAGGCGCGGCTGGTGCAATTGGCGATGCAGCGGTTGCGCGTGCGGCTTGGATTGGCGCCCACCGCCACGCCCCACGCGCTTCGCCACGCCTTTGCGACCCAGTTGTTGGGCGCCGGCGCTGATTTGCGAATCATCCAAGAGCTGCTTGGCCACGCATCTTTGTCGACGACGCAGCGATATGCCGATGTCGATGCGGCGTCTCTTCTCGCCGCCTATGCGAAAGCGCATCCGCGGGCCTGATTCATCAAAAAGCTTTGTGTATCAACGGGTTTGGCGCCATCGACGACCTCTATTTTTTCACTCAAAGGCGCTTGACAAGTAAATCTCAGTGTAACGAAAAAAATCTGCAGTCTTCGTTGTGGTAAACCTTTGCGCAACTCTTGTGCGCCAAATTGGCACTCAGCGATCAGATAAATCGCTTAGGTGAAGACCAAATCGAACAGTAAACATCGTAAACATCGGGAGAACGATTATGGCTAAAGTTGCTACCACCAAGAAGGCCGCCAAACCGGCCGCGAAGAAGACCGTCGCCAAGAAGCCGGCGGTGAAGAAGGCTGTTGCGAAGAAGGCCCCGGCTGCGCCGAAGGCTGCGACCGCGAAGAAGACCGTCGCCAAGAAGCCGGCGGCGAAGAAGGCCGTTGCGAAGAAGCCGGCCGCCAAGAAGACCGCTCGCAAGACGGTTGCGAAGACCCCGGTCGCCAAGAAGACCGTTGCGAAGAAGACCGCCCGCAAGCCGGCGGCAAAGAAGTCCACGACCCGCGGCCGCAAGGCTGGCGTGAAGGCCATGGCGAAGACCACCAACGTGCGTCGCACCCGCAAGGCGAAGACGACGGCTCCGGCCACGATCGAAACCACGATCCTGAACGGCCAAGCGACCGTCTAATCGCAGACCTCTCTTCTGTGCAGTACGAGGCGCCCGGCTCTGTTGAGCCGGGCGCTTTGCCTTGGCGCCGGCGATGCGGCGGACCGCTGACCACCCCCTCAGTCTCGCGATGCTCGACAGCTTCCCCTCCGGGGGAGCGGGGCCATTGCGCTTGTCGAGTGCAGGCTTCAGCGGTTCAAACACCAAGGTTTCCCATCCCCGGAAACGCCGCAGGCGTTGTCCGGGGCCTCATGCGCCAAATGAATCTGGCTTCCGGGTCTTGCTCCCGCTCGCCCGGGAACGGGACCCTGGGGGCGAAAAGCCCAAACCAAAGGGGGCGGCCAGCGCGACGCGCTGTTTTGACAAGGATGGGAACCCCCTCTCCCTGAGGGAGGGGGTTATGGGAAAGGCCCGCTGACCGACCCCCTAATCCAGCCGCCGTCGCATCCAGGCCCCGGCCCCCGCAATCGCATCCCGTGCGGCCGTCAGCATCGGATAAAACGCTGGAAACACATGAATCATGCGCGGCCAAATCTCGACGCTGTACGGTATATCGGCCGCCTGTGCCCGCTGGCCGAAGGCTTCGCTATCGTCAAACAGCACTTCATCCGCGCCAACCTGCACGAGCACCGGCGGCAACCCTTTCAAATCCCCCAACAAGGGCGACGCGAAGACATCGCGTTTATCATGAATGCCAAGGTAATTTTGCGCGAATACATCAAGCACTCCTTTCGAAACCATCTGATCGACTTCAACTTTACTTGAAAAGCTGCGCCCCTCTTGCGCAAGATTGAGCCAGGGCGAGATCAGATACAGCCCCGCCGGCATCGCCGCGCCCTCCGCCTTCAACCGCAGCGCCGCCGCCAGCGCTAAACCGCCGCCCGCGCTATCGCCGGCCAGGATGATCGCCTCCGGCGCAAAGCCCATCGCCAGCAGCGCGCGATGGGCGCGCACCGCATCATCGACGGCGGCGGGAAACGGATCCTCAGGCGCGAGGCGATAATCCACCGCAAAGCCCGTCACATCCGCCGCGGCGCACACCTGCGCCACCAGCCCGCGATGACTGCGCGGCGAACCCAGACAATATGCGCCGCCTTGGAAGTACAAAAGTGCTGCATCGGCGCGGGTTTTCGCACCATCGTGCCGTTCTGTCGGGCGGCTGAGATCAACATCGCTGATCCGCCAATCGGGCGGCAATGGCGCCGCCGCGCCAAACAAACCCATCTGATCGCGCCGCTCTTTCCACGACGCGTTCGCGTCGGCGCGCGTGTTCAACAAGGCGCGCACCACTGCGCGCTCATCCTGCACGTCCACGGCCTCCCTGCGCCGCGTTCGCCCGCAGCTGAGCGCATACATTGGCCGCTTGCGTGCATTGGGCGAAGCGATCGGCTATACCAAAGTGCTTTACATTACAAAGTGCATGGGCTAAACACCAGTCATCAACATCACCCGAGGGGCCACGCCCGATCAGGCAAGCCCACAGGGGCTGAACCAGGGAACCGCACGCGATGTCTCGATCCGATCTGCTGCAAGACCTCGACTATGTCCGCACCCTCGCCGAGGAGGGCCGCACCGCGCCGCTGATTGGCGGTGCGCATCTGGTTGCGCTTGGCGGGCTGACGGCGCTGGCTTATGTCGGGCATTGGGCGATTGGCGCCTTTGGCGCGCCCACCCTCTTCTATCCGGCGCTGTGGGTTGGGTATGGGGTGGCGATGGCGATCGCCGGCGGCATTCTGGAAAAGCGCGCCGACGCGATGCCCGGCGCCAGCGCCATCGGCAACCGCGCCGACCGGGCGGTTTGGACGGCATCCACCATCGCGTTGATCGCCTGGGTGGTGGGGTGCGTGCTGAACGCCCAGCTCCGGGGCGATATGGCGCTGGTGGATTGGATCGCGCCGGGCGCCTTCATGGCCTATGGCATGGCGCTGATGACCACCTCCCTGATCGCCAAAGACGCCGTGTTGCGGGTGGCGGGCGTGCTGGCCATGCTGATCGGCGCGGGGCTGATTGTGCTGGTGGGGCAGCCGGTCTTGTACCTTGCGGCCGCGGCCGGCGTGGTGATCTGCACCGTGGCGCCGGGCGTGATCCAGATGGCGCGCGAACCCAAGACCATGGTGTGACGCCATGACCGCGTTCGACCACACCACCCTCGATGACGTGATCCACGGGCGTTTGCGACTGGGCGTGATGGCCTATCTGTCCACCGCCTCGCCCGCCACATTCCTCGAACTGAAGGCGAAAGTGAACGCCACTGACGGCAATTTGTCCGCTCATCTCGCGAAGCTGGAGGAGGCCGGCTATGTGCGCATAGACAAGCGTTTTGAGGGCAAAAAGCCGGTGACGCGCGTGCACCTTACCGATGTCGGCCGGGGCGAGTGGATCGCCTATCTCGATCGGCTCAAGGCGCTGCTCGCCGCGGCCGAGTGAGCGGCAGCTTCAGCCGCGCCTTGCGGCGCAGAAAGGCGCGGATCGCGGGCTGATCGTCCGGGATCGGATGAAAGCCCAAGCGCAACAACACCCGCTGGCTGGCGTGGCCATCGTGCATCGTCCGTCCACGGACGGCTTTGACGCCGCGCTGCTTCAGCGCCCACGCGATCAGCGCGCCCGCCGCTTCGCGCGCAAAGCCGAGGCATTGATGTGCGGGCAGAATGGCGTAGCCGATTTCGACAATCCCCTGCGCGTCGGGGCGGCCGTGAAAACCACCGGCGCCGATCAGCACCTGATCGGTCAGCGTCGGATCGAGCGGCGGATCAGCGCCGATGAACACCCAGGAATACCAGCCGACGCCATCGGGATCGGCAGCGAGCGTTTCGGCGCTGTGGGCTTGTGCTGCGCGATCATACAGCGGCGGCGGCCAGGACGGGCACGGCCGCACGCCGAGTGCGGTGTAGAAGGCCACCACATCCTCAAGCTGCAGCCGCGCCAGGCGCGCATCGAGCGGCACAAGACGCAGCCGGGGCGTGGTGATGACAGCGGGCCGACGGGGCATGGGCTGCTGTAGCGCGACGAGCATGGCCGCTCAATGCCGCAGGATGACCGCGGCGCGAACCTCACATCTGCATTGTCCAGCCGTCCACGCCCTTGGCGGCTTCGCGGATGGCTTCTGTCATGGTCGGGTGGGCGTGGCAGGTACGCGCGATATCTTCCGCTGAGGCGCCGAATTCCATCGCCACGCAAATCTCGCCGATCATCTCACCGACGCCGACGCCGATCATATGCGCGCCGACGACCCGGTTGGTGCTTGCGTCTTCAATGATTTTCACAAAGCCCTCGGTTTCGTGGTTGGTGCGCGCACGCGAATTGGCCAGGAACGGGAATTTGCCGACCTTGTAAGCGACGCCCGCAGCCTTCAACTCTTCTTCGGTTTTGCCAACGCTGGCGACTTCGGGATTGGTGTACACCACGCCGGGGATCACATCGAAATTCACGTGGCCCCACTGGCCGGCGATCACCTGGGCGACCGCCGCGCCCTCTTCCTCCGCCTTGTGCGCCAGCATCGGGCCGTGCGTGACATCGCCGATCACATACACGCCGGGGGCGGACGTTTTCCAATGTGTGTTGGGGATGTAGCCGCGCGCGTCTGTGGCGATGCCGATGGTTTCAAGCCCCAGCCCCTCGGTGTAGGGTTTGCGGCCGATCGACACCAGAACGACATCCGTTTCCAGCACGCGCTTTTCGCCGCTTTTGGCGGGTTCGATTGTCACTTTCAGGCTGGCGCCCGTGGCATCGACGCCAACAACCTTCTGGCCGAGCTCAAACGCCATGCCCTGCTTTTTGAGGATTTTCAAAAACGCGGCGGACACTTCGCCGTCCATCGTGGGCGTGATGCGATCGAGATATTCCACCACCGTAACCTGGGCGCCGAGACGGCGCCACACGCTGCCGAGTTCGAGGCCGATATAGCCGCCGCCGATCACGATCATCCGCTTGGGAACTTGGGTGAGCTTCAAG
>JBIKVO010000257.1:0-4866 GCA_044356795.1 Caulobacterales bacterium | reverse complement strand
GTCATTGCGTTGCCGACGGCGATTGATTGCTTCGACTTCCATCTCTTGAATGGCGCCAGCATCCGGCAAGAGGACATGACACAAGTCTATGGTCTCGACGGTCGCAAAGATCGGTCCTTCAAATCCTGCCAGCATCAGCTTTGGAATCAGTCCGCTGTGATCGATATGGGCGTGGGTCAGGAGCACAACGTCAATCTTGCCTGGATTGAACGGAAACGGACGGTAATTGAGCTCCTTCAGCGTCTTCGGTCCTTGAAACATGCCACAATCCACCAGGAAGTTTGAAGTTTCGGTCTCAATCAGAAAGCAAGACCCTGTGACGCATTCAGCGGCGCCGAAAAAGCTCAATTTCACGCTCATGCCGGACCCCTTCACGCATGTGATGATTGACATTACACTGACCAGAATCGTGCAGCCGCCGCCGCACTTGTGAACGCGACACAGGACGCGGCATAGGGGATCGCCAACGCGCGACCGCCAATGATCCAGGCAAGCGCGACCTTAAAGACCGTGTCCGCCAGAATTGCGAGCAAGATGGCGTCTCCGGCAAGTTGCGGCGTCACAGTGACGCCCACGACCCGGCCCATCGCAAGGACCACAGCGTCAACGTCCAAGACCCCACTGATTGCGGCAAGCGGCAATACCGCACTTTGCCCCACAACCAAGGTCGCCAGCCGAACCAAAATCAATAAAATGCTCAAGATTGCCCCAAAGCGCAGCACCGCTTTCAAATCGAGGGGACTCTTCAAACCGGAGGCGTCGCTGACGCCGCCCTGCCAGCCGCTTATTCGGACCAGAATGGCCACAGCCAACGTCGCCAAAAGCCCTGCCGCCAGCAACGGAATCCAGACACAGGCCAAAGCGGCGGGCGCAACGACGGCACACAGCGCCGAAACGCGCGCGAGCATCACGGCATTCGCGCTCGCGCTTGCTGCAGCAGCGTCTTGAGGCTTGACCGACTGGGCGCGGACTTGACGAGCCAGTTCCGCCGTCACAACGGAAGACGAAACCAGCGCTCCCACTGCGGCGCCGAGCATAAGGCCGCGCTGATCGCCGAACACCCGCACTGCCACATATCCAAGAAACGACGCGGCTGCGATCAGGATCGTCAACATCCAAAGTTCGTGTGGATTCACCAAGCCGAAGGTATCCACAGGCCGATCCGGCAGCACCGGCAAGATGATCAAGGTCATCGCCAGCACCAACAGCGCCGAGCGCACTTCTGCCCACGTCAACTTACTGAGCCAAGAATGCAGCGACTCCTTGAACGCCAACACAGCGACAGCAGCGACGCCTGCGCCCGCAACCACCGTCGGCGGCGCCGCCATCGCAAGCGCCCCGAGTGCGAATGTCAACAAACCTGCAATCGCACCGGTCGCCGAGCGATCGTCCACAGCATTGGCTTCGCGCATCTTGAACGCCACGAATGTGGCGCCGAAGACAATCGCCAGCGCCGCAAACGCAAAAGCGCCCAGGAGCATTCCAAGCAAACCAGAAACGCCGCCAAGCAGACCGGAAAGAGCATAGGTACGAAGCCCGGCAGCCCGCGCGCCTGGTTCCTCGTCGCGCTGCTTCCAACCGCGCTCGATGCCGATGAGAAAGCCGATTGCCAAGGCCAGCGCCAGGCGCTGCGCTGTCAGTTCAAGCGACGGCATCGCTCAACCTCCTCGCGCAAAGCCTCAGCCAGCAAAGGGCGAACGCTGAACGCATTGGTCGGATGCAAGCAGGTATCGCAAGAGCGCAATCGCGCAATACCCGCTGCGGTCAAGTGCGACAACGCAGTGTTTTCAATCAAAGCATGTGTCACAACGACTTCAATATGACGGGCCCCCAGGGCGCTGAGTGCGCCTGCAAGGCTGACCAGCGTTCCACCGCTTGCGCAGATGTCGTCCAGGATCAAAATCGATTTGCCAGCGACGCAAAGACCATCTGGCGGCGCGAGCGCAACGGTATGGTCATCCAGACGCGTCTTATTGAACACCGCCCAATCGACCCCCAATGCTCCAGCGAAGCGCTCCACCAATGGACCTGATTCATGATCTGGACCAATGACAAGCAGGTCTCTTGCCTGCCCTTGCGTCTGCAACGCGCGCGCCATCAGGCTTTGCGCCGAGAGCACAGTCCAGGTCGCCTGCGGATAGGCCAAACCCAAATCCTGCACGCGGTGGAGATGCGGATCGACCGTCACGATCTTATCAAAAGCGTTGGCGAGCAGGCGACATATGACGCCCTGGCTCATCGGTTCACCCCGCTGAAAAATCACGTCTTGGCGCATATAGGGCAGGTAAGGCGCGATCAGAACGCGCCGCGTCGCGGAATTGGCTGGGCGCGCGGCGTCCGCCGCCAGGAGCAGCGCGATGAGCTTCTCATTTGGATGATCCAAAGACTGATAGAACAGCACGGTGTCAGCGATGCTTGGCAGCCGCGGCAGCACTTCACCATCAGGAAAGCGGTGCGTCTCGATCAGGGCGCACTCAATACCCAGCGCAAGCGCCAGTCCCTTCGCCGGGATTTCGTCCTGTGGGAACGCCAAGAGAATGATTGAACCAAGGGTCATGCGCTGACGACCTTGAACCCGCTCTCTTGCCCGGCCGCTTCAACCGCAAGCGCAAAATCTGCGGCCTCCTCGCCATGAATGCGATACAAGACGTCCCCCTTCTTGACGCGCGCGCCGATCCGCCGCTGCAGATCGAGGCCCGCGCCAGGGTCCGTCGGCGCCCCTGCCATGCGCGCTATCCGCGCGATGCGAAAACAATCAATGGCGCTCACAAAGCCTGCCCTTTCGGTGCGCACCTCGTGGACGAGCGCGCCAATCTGCGGCGTGTTTTCAGCAGGGCCCTGCGCTGCGATAATGGCGTCCATAGCCTTGAGCGCGGCGCCGCTGTGGAGCAAGTCTGCGGCGCGCTCTTCACCTCGCCCCCCAGCCAAGGCTGGATCAAACTCCAGAACCCGCCCGGCCAGAGCGATCGCCTTGGCTTTCAGATCAGCCGGTGCATCGGCGTCTCTGCGCAGGACGGCAAGGACGTCGCGCGCTTCCAGGACGGGGCCCACGCCGCGCCCGATCGGTTGCGAACCGTCAGTGACCAGAACATCAATGTGGAGTCCGCATCGCTGAGCGACAAACTCAAAGAGTTTGCGGATGCGATGCGCATAGGCGCTCGAGCGTATTTTGGCGGTCGGTCCGATCGGCATGTCCAAAAGAAGATGCGTCGTGCCCGCGGCAATCTTCTTCGACAGGATCGAAGCGACCATTTGTTCCGGCGTGTCGAGCGCCAGAGGCCGCTCCACCGAAATGAGCACGTCGTCAGCGGGCGAAAGATTGACATGCCCACCCCATACAATGCACGCCTTGCAGGCGTCGACGACCGCGCGCATGGCCTGCGCATGAAGATCCACACGCGCGAGCACTTCCATTGTGTCAGCCGTTCCCGCCGGCGACGTGATGGCGCGCGACGACGTCTTCGGCATCGTCAAGCCATGCGCTGCGACGATGGGTGCGACAATCATCGTCGTACGGTTGCCCGGCACTCCGCCGATGCAATGCTTATCGACGACCAGATCAGCCGCCCAGCGCAACTTTGCCCCAACATCGACCATCGCGCGCGTCAGGGCCAAAACCTCGTCTGTGGTCATGAAACCCGCACAAGCCACCAGAAAGGCAGACACTTCGATGTCGGAGAGTTTATGCCCTGCCAGGTCGGCCACCACCTTCTCCATGTCCGAAGCAGAAAGCGTTTCGCCGCGAATTTTGGCTTGCAGCGCATCGAGACTCTGCGCTGGCGGCGCCAGTCGAACCTGCACGACACCCCCGACAGGCACGCCTAATCGGCGAAGCGCGGGCGTGGTTATACCAACTTCGTCGTCAGAAAGATTGTCCTTGTCATCGCTGATCAGAATGCTTGCGACCAATGATCTGCCATTTGCTTCAATGGCAACCTTGCGAACACCCTTCAGCCGCTCTGGCCGCAGGGCGCGGCAGTCCCGCGACAAGAGAACGACGTTCTCGCGCAATGTATCAATGGCGACCGCCTTGACCCGCAATTGCGCGCCTCCAGCCTCAAAGATTACGCTCATTTTGGAATCATCCACTGCGCTCAGTTTGCTTCCCATCTTGCCCGCGCCACAGTGCCCAAAATTGATACGCACGCAAGCGTGTCTGGCGCGCCAGACTTCGATATCCCATGCGCCATATCAAACCGCCGATCGGACGTTTGATCCGCGTCGCCTGCAAGCCACGGCTTTGTGCTCAAGCTTGATCCTTCGCAATTCGATCGGTGCAGAGCGCGCTATTTGTCCCCCTGCCGCAGCCAGCGGCTAGCAATGCAACGGAGACAGATTATGGCGAACCGAGAGAAAGCGCATCACGTCGATGTCGCCGATGAGATGCGCGATGCCGTTCAATCCATCGGGTTAGACTTGGCGAAATCCACACAACATGCCGGCGAGGCGTTGAGAAAGGCTCGCGAGAGCTTCTCGTCAACCGCGGGTCACCTCGTTGACGAGGTGAGCCACGAGAGCGCTCAAGCCGTGGAAGGTCTAAAGACCCAAGTGCGCGCGCACCCCTTGACATATCTGGCAGCCGCGGCAGGCATCGGCTTTGCGCTTGGTTTCTTGACGCGACGCCGCTGAATTTCGCATGATCAAGCACCGCGCGCGGCACATAGTATGCCCGCGCGGTCCGCTGCGAATCTCCCACCTCCAACCAGATTGCAATGAACAGACAGATTGCAGCCAAGAGCCAGATTGCAGCGAAGAGCACGCAATCGACCAGCACTCTGCTGTGCAATCGCAAAGGCCGCCTACCTACCAGCGCTCCCCTCAAACAGCCGCAACATTGAACAGTCCCGCCCCTGTGAAGCGGGAGAG
>JBIKVO010000016.1:0-16628 GCA_044356795.1 Caulobacterales bacterium | reverse complement strand
CGCTAAGGTCCCAGCTGAAGCCGGCATCAAACCGACGCGGCCGATACCGGCGCTCAATTGTGCCGCGAGTTTGAAGCATGGCGAGCGACCCGGCCTCATTAAGCGGTGTAGCGAAATTCCGGCGGCGCGCGAAATCTTCGACGGTGCACAGTGCGATGGGCGCCAAGGCCGCCAATGTGGCGTCATGGGCTTTGAGCCGACAGGTGTTGGCCTTCTGCGGGGCGTTGGGCGCCACCCAAAAGAAAGTGCGCGGCGGGCCGGACACGCGCCATGCTTGCTGGGGCGTCTCCTCCTGGAATGCACGGCCAAACCATGGATGGGCAATGGGCACGACCCCAAAAGCAAGGGCCGCGGGGCCCTCCTGCGCGGGATGCTCCAGCGCGTGCAGACAATAATCCGTGATGATGGTTTCCAGATGCGCCGCCACAAAACAGTCAGCGTCTGCCTTAGCATCAGGAAAGACCACCGGCAGCTCTTTCAACGCCGGCGTGCGCGTCCCGTCCGCGGGGACCATCATCGTGGGTGATTCATCCAAGGACTGATCAGCGCTGCTGGCGCAGGCGGCAGGCGAAAGCGCTGCGGCGAAAGCAAGAACGGCGGCGACGAAGCGAGTTTCTCCCCCCTTTTTTACAAAGGAGGTAGTCGTGCAGCGGCCGGAGGGGGGAAAACGTAAAATTACCCCGTCGGCGGCTTGGCCGCCTCCTCTGCTGCAATCAATGCCCCGCATCGATTGCTGTTCGCCTCGGAACCCACCGGAAGCGGTGGAAGATAAGCACTGCACCCCGCTCACCCGCTTACACCGCGAAAGTATGCGCGAATTCTTCAAGCGCTGCCTTGATCTTGCCTTCGGTGTCGTCGGCCTTGAGATCCTTTTTGGTTCGGATCAAATCCAGCAGGTCGCCCTTTTTGGCGCGCAGCCAAGCCACGAGATCGCTTTCAAATTTGCCGACCTGGTTCACCGCGATCTTATCCAAATAACCACGTGTGCCGGCGTAAATCAGGATCACCTGCTCTTCGACCGGCACTGGGCTGAACTGATCTTGCTTGAGCAATTCCGTCAGGCGCGCACCGCGGTTCAACGTGCGCTGCGTGGATGCGTCCAAATCAGAGCCGAACTTCGCGAACGCCGCCATTTCGCGGTATTGCGCCAGCTCGCCCTTGATCGGACCGGCAGCCTGTTTCATCGCCTTGATCTGCGCGGCCGAGCCGACGCGCGACACCGAAAGGCCCACATTCACCGCCGGGCGAATGCCCTGATAGAACAGATCGGTTTCAAGGAAAATCTGGCCGTCAGTGATTGAGATGACGTTGGTGGGAATGTAGGCCGACACGTCATTGGCCTGCGTTTCGATCACCGGCAACGCCGTCAGCGAACCGCCGCCGAAATCGTTGTTCATCTTCGCCGCGCGCTCCAACAGGCGGGAGTGCAGATAGAACACGTCGCCCGGATAGGCTTCGCGACCCGGCGGGCGGCGCAAAAGGAGCGACATCTGGCGATATGCAACGGCCTGCTTCGACAGATCGTCATAGATGATCAACGCATGCATGCCGTTGTCGCGAAAGTATTCGCCCATCGCGCAGACGGCGAACGGCGCCAGGAATTGCAGCGGGGCCGGATCAGACGCCGTGGCGGCGACCACGATCGAATACCCAAGCGCGCCGCGTTCTTCCAGGATCTTGACCACTTGCGCCACGGTCGAGCGCTTTTGCCCGATCACCACATAAACACAGTACAGCTTCTCTTTTTCCGACAGGTTTTTGTCATGCGCTTCGCGCTGATACAGGATCGTGTCGACGGCGACGGCAGTCTTGCCGGTCTGGCGGTCGCCGATGATCAGTTCGCGCTGGCCGCGGCCAATCGGGATCAGACTGTCGATGGCCTTGATGCCCGTTTGCATCGGCTCATCCACCGATTTGCGGGGGATAATGCCCGGCGCCTTCACGTCGACGATGCGGCGTTCGGCATCCTTGATCGGGCCCTTGCCGTCGATCGGATTGCCAAGCGGATCAACCACGCGGCCCAGCAGGCCCTTGCCCACCGGCACCGACACGATTTCACCAAGCCGCTTCACCGTTTGGCCTTCGCGAAGGCCGCGGTCTTCGCCGAAGATCACCACGCCGACATTGTCGCGCTCAAGGTTGAGGGCCATGCCCTTCACACCGCCTTCGAACTCGACCATCTCGCCGGCCTGCACCGTTTCCAGGCCGTACACGCGGGCGATGCCGTCGCCCACCGACAGGATGCGGCCAACATCCGCGACCTGCGCCTCAGCGCCGAAACCTTTGATCTGCTCTTTCAGAATTGCGGAAATTTCCGCGGCGCGCGCGCTCATGCGATGCTCCGTGTTCGGACGTTAGGCCTTCAGGGCCAGTTTCAAAGACGACAATTTGGTGCGCAGGGAGGCATCAAACTGCCTTGATCCGGCCTGCACGATAAACCCACCGATCAACGCCTCATCGACGCGGGTCACGGCTTGCACTTTTCCGCCCAAGGCCTGAGTGAGGGAATCGAGGATCGTTTTCAGTTCGTGCGGTTTCAGCGGCTGGGCGGAAAGGATCTCCACCTCGCGCGCACCCCGGTGCGTCGCTAGAAGCCGTCGATAAGCCGCGGCGATGGCCGGCAAGATCGCGGAGCGGCCATTTTTGGCCACGACGCCGATCAAATTTTGACCCAGCTTCGAGCAGCCAATCTTGGCCGCCACTGCGACCAGCGCCTTAGCTTTGCTGTCGGGGTCGATCAATGGCGAAGCGACCGCTGCGCGCAAGTCGGCGCTTTCAGCGATTGCAGCGTCGAACAGCTTAAAGTCAGCGTCCAGCGCGTCGAGGGCCTTGGCTTCCAAGGCAAGGTCCAGCCCCGCCTGGGCGTAACGCTCCGCCGTTTGTTCGCCGCCGTCTTTCTTCGATCCCACGTCGCTCGCGCCTCTTTAATTTGCGTCTCGCTGCACGCGAAACGACATACCATCGGCAAGGCGCGCCAGAAGCGCTGCGTCTTCGCCGGGATGCCGCAACGGGCAGGGAGACGAGAAATCGGGCCGCCGTCCAAGAGGGACGGACCCGTCATGACTGCATGTTCGCGAGGAGGCGACCCAAAGCAACCCCCTGGCGCGTCTGCGGCCGTGCGCATAGCATGCACGCTTCGGGATTGACAATGGCGCCGCGGCTTTGATCACCGCGACTTGCGCTGCCGGCGGCTGGCCGACCCCTTGCCCGTAACAGCCGGTTAGGACGGCTGCAGCTCCACCTTCACCTTATGGCCGGCGGCTTATGGCCGGCGTCATGGGTGGCTTCGCCGACCAAGCGATAGCTGTCGGCCGAGGTAAGCACCATCGTCACGGTGCAGTCATCCTGGCCAACGCGGCAATGGCCGCTAATCACCATATTGGCCAGATTGATCGCCCCGGTTATGCCGCACAGGCCGCCCGAGACCGCCCCCGACGCCTCATTCACCGATGTGAACGTCAGCCCACCCGCCTGCAGCGCGGACGCAAACCCGAACGCCTCGCCCGCCCCCGTGGCGATCAGGGCGGGCTTGGCATCCGTCCACAGACTGGCCAGGCGGCGCAGCGCAAACAACCCTAACCCAAGCAGCCGTAACCGCAGATCGGCGATGGCGCGCTCCAGCTGGTCGGTACCGGCGGTGGCGGTTTGCAACCGCTCCAGGGGCGGCGCGGCGGGGATCTCGACGGGTGACGGCGGCGGAACCGGCGCCGTGGCGACCTCTGGATTTCGGGTCCCGCGCTCCTTTGCCCCCGCCAGAATCCAGCGCTGAAGGTCCTGCGTGGGGGGGACCATCGCCGCTACGACAAACACCACGGCGAGCGAAAAAACGAACGGTTCCTGCGGCGGCACGATATCGGCCGCAAGGGCGACAAAAATCGCGCAGACCAGATAGCCAAGCACCTCGGACAAGGGCAAGCCGCCCTTGGCGCGTGGTTCAGACATCGCAGTTTCCCCCCGCTGACGTTGCACCGACGGCAGCATGGTGCATATGCAACGCCACGACACGCACATATTCCACGCGAAAGGCGCTCCCGATGCTGATGTCCACCGCCTCCTGGCCAGAGGTTGAGACCTATCTCTCGCGCTCCAAGGGTATCGTCATTCCCATAGGCAGCCATGAGCAGCACGGCCCCAATGGCCTGTTGGGCACCGACGCGATTTGCCCAGAAGTGATCGCCCGCGAGGCCGCTGCCGAGGATGGCTTCCTGGTGGCGCCGACCTTCGCGGTCGGCCAGGCGCAGCATCATCTGGCGTTCCCCGGCACCATCACCTTGCGCCCATCCACCATGATCGCCGCCCTGCAGGACTGGATCGCCAGCCTCACCCGCCATGGCTTCACCAGGCTGTATTTCCTGAACGGCCATGGCGGCAATGTCGCCAGCATCCAGGCGGCCTTTGCGGAAGCCTACGCGCCCTTCAGCCTGCGCGGCGAAGCGTGCCCCTTCCGGCTGGTGTCTGCGAACTGGTGGGAGCTGCACGGCGTTGGCTCAATTTGCAGCCGCTGGTTCCCGATCGGCGACGGCAGCCACGCCACCGCCTCAGAAGTCAGCGTGACCTATTACGCGCACCCAGAGGCGCAAAAACAGGTGACCATGAGCCCGAAAATTGCGCCAACCGGATCGATCCGCGACGCGGCGGACTATCGCCGCCAATTTCCCGATGGCCGCATCGGCTCTGACCCGTCACAGGCTAGCGTCGAGGCGGGCGCGGCCATCGTAGCGGCGGCGAAGGCGGCGCTCATCGCCGATGTGCGGAAATTTTTCGGCGCGAATGCGTAATGGCGGCGTCTTATAGAATAAACCGGCTCAAGTCCGCGTTTTTCGCCAGCGCGCCGACCTGATCGCGCACGAAGGCCGCATCAATCGTCACCGTTTCACCGCCACGATCGGGGGCGGTGAAGCTGATCTCATCCAGAAGCCGCTCCATCACGGTTTGCAGCCGGCGCGCGCCGATGTTTTCCACGGCCGCGTTCACATCCGCCGCCAGCCCAGCGATTGCATCCACCGCGTCGTCGGTGAACGATAGCATCACACCCTCCGTCGCCAGCAGCGCCACATATTGCGAAATCAGATTGGCTTCGGGCTCCCTCAGGATGCGGCGAAAATCATCGCGGGTCAGTGCCTTAAGCTCCACCCGAATCGGCAAGCGCCCCTGCAATTCCGGCAACAAATCGCTTGGTTTGGCCACATGAAACGCGCCGGAGGCGATGAACAGGATATGGTCCGTCTTTACCGGGCCGTGCTTTGTCGCCACCGTTGTGCCCTCAATCAGCGGCAACAAATCGCGTTGTACGCCCTCGCGCGAGACATCCGCGCCGCCGCGTTCCGCGCGGGAGGCGATCTTATCGATCTCATCAAGGAACACGATGCCATCGTTCTCGGCCAATGCGAGCGCTTCCTTTTTCAACGCCTCATCATCAAGCAGCTTATCGCTTTCTTCGCGGATCAGCGGCTCGCGCGCGTCACTCACAGTGGTGCGGATACGCTTTTGACGCTGGCCAAACGCCTTGCCGAACAAGTCCGATAGATTGCCCATACTGTTTTGGCCCGGCGCCATGCCCGGCAGCTCCAACATGGGCATCGCGGGCGCGGCGTCCAAGATTTCGATTTCAACTTCGCTTTGATCCATCTCGCCATTGCGCAGCTTGCGCCGAAACGCATCGCGCGTGGTCGGCTGGGCATTGGGCCCAACAATCGCTGAAACAAGACGCTCTTCGGCCGCCAACTCCGCCTTCGCGCGCACCTCTTTGCGGCGCTTATCGCGAACCAGACTGACCGCCACCTCAATCAGATCGCGCACGATAGAATCGACATCGCGACCGACATAGCCAACTTCGGTGAACTTGGTCGCCTCAACCTTCAAAAACGGTGCGCCGGCAAGCTTGGCCAGACGCCGGCTGATCTCGGTTTTGCCAACGCCAGTCGGGCCGATCATCAGGATGTTTTTCGGCGTCACCTCCTCACGCAACCCCTCGGGCAAGCGACGACGGCGCCAGCGATTGCGCAGGGCAATGGCGACCGCGCGTTTGGCGTCGGTTTGGCCGACGATGAAGCGATCAAGTTCGGAAACGATTTCGCGGGGGGAAAAGTCAGTCATGAGCAGAAGATAGGGGCGCAAGCAGCAGCGGGCGAGGGGTTCATGTGTCCGGGTTCTCAACCAACATCACCCCGCCCAAGCGGCAAGCAGAGGCCCGAGTGCTGATCATTGCTCCATGAGACCTCAAGACGAGCCAATCCGTCGTCCAAAGCGCCACGATCCCCAGTTTTCGAGCGCCGAAGGGCTACTGATACCGCACGTTCTGGTCGATTGTGACCAGAACATGGCAGCCGCCGCTTTCGGCTTGCGCCAGGAGCACCCCATTCTGCGAAGCCTGCAAGCCAAGAACTGCATGCTAATCGCAATGGGTCGCGCTTAACGGCCGAACACGTCGGCCAATCGATCGTCAGGAAAGCTTAGCGCGTTATCTGACCAAGCGTAATCCTACCAAGCGTAATCCGATTGGTGGGCAGAAAATGCGCTCAATCAAGAGTTTGGGCTTTGCGATCGGAGCCCATCTCATCGAGGATCATCCGAGCACAGATCCACGCCGCAACCAACCATGCACCAAGCTCGCTTCGCCCATCATTGCTTGCGCTTTTGGCCCTCACCAGCACGACATCCTGTGCACCATCGGGGACGGCTTACCGTTATTGCGCAGCCTCCGGCGGAAAAATCCGCGCCCATGCGCTCTCCGGATTCACCCGCGCCAGCAACAGCCGCCGCCCGGCGTGCCAGCCCGAACCCAGGATCAACACGCCCCCGCCTAGCACCACCAGCGCGCCGGCCGCTACCGTTGCGTCGCCCAACCCCGCAGCATTTAACAATACGCCAATCGCAACGCCGGTAGTGATCAGCGCGGAAATGATCAGGGCGCGGCGATTGATCAGCAACGACAAGACGCCAAGCACGCCCACCACCAACAGCGTCACCGCAGCGGACGCGGGCGTAAGGGCAAAGATGTCGTACAGGTTTTGGCTGCCCACAACCGCCGGCACAACAAGCCCCAGGGCCCCGTTCAGCAGTAACGGTGCGGAGGCAAAGTGGAGCCAAAACCCGTTATCGGAAAATCGCGTTTGCCGTTGGGGATCGCGCGCATCAAACCAAACAGCCGCCGCAAACAACGCGGCGCCCGCCCCAAATGTGATGCTCGCCAGCACCGCCACGGACGGCTCTGGCATCAAGCGCAGCGCAACGACAAATAAAACGATAACCAGCGCCGCGCCAATCAACGCCAACGAAAACGGCAAACGGAACCGCCAATAAAACGCGCTGGAAGCCGCCGCCGCCGCAACGGCGGGCCAGAACAGGCCCCAAAACACGGTATCGGTGAAGACCTCGCTATAACCGGCGCCGGGCGCCATGTTCCACACCGCGCCATACGCAATGGCCACAGCCAGATAGACGAAAGACGTCACCCCGATACAGGCGGCGATCGCAGGAAAAAACAACTTGCGCCGGCCGGCAAACGCCTCGGCGATCACCCACATGACGCCCGCCGAAAACGCCGCCAACACGACCGATCCCCACAGGCCCTGCTGCCCGATCACCATCGCGCTCGGGAGGTTGGCGAACAACCACAACAACATCCCCAAGCCCAGCACCGCAATGCCGATGGCCAAGAACACATCCTGCATATTGCGCGCAAATCGCACCGGCTCTTCCGCCTGCTCCACAGACAGCAGGCGCAACGGCGCGGGCGGCGCGGCGCGGGCGTCGAGAAAGTCCGCCAGCGGCGCGACTTGTGAGGGGGCCAACAGCCCTGCTTGCGCCGCCGCCTCCAGCGCTTGGCGTCGTGTCTCAGCCACGCAAAATCTCCACCGTCAGGCTACGGTTGGTGTAAACACAAATGTCCGCCGCGATCGCCATCGCCTCACGCGCAATTTCTTCAGGATCGGCGGTATGGGGGTACAGGCCGCGGGCGGCCGCCAGCGCATAATTTCCTCCCGATCCCACCGCCACCACATCATGCTCCGGCGCCAGCACATCGCCCGCCCCCGTCAAAACAAATGTTGTTTGCGCATCCGCCACGATCAACATCGCCTCCAGCCGGCGCAGATAGCGGTCGGTGCGCCAATCTTTCGCCAGCTCGACCGCGGCTTTTTCCAACTGGCTTGGGAAGCGCTCAAGCTTTTGCTCCAAGCGCTCCAATAGGGTGAAGGCGTCGGCGGTGGCGCCGGCAAACCCGCACAGCACACGGCCATCAGCGAGACGGCGCACCTTGCGCGCGTTGCCCTTCATGATGGTGGGGCCGATTGATACCTGCCCGTCGCCGGCCAAGACAACGGCGCCGGATTTGCGCACGGCCAGGATCGTGGTGCCGTGCCAAGGGGGAAAATGGTCTGACATGGCACAGATGTGGCCTGTCAGCGCGACCAAGGCAAGCAAGCGAGTGAGTGCTTAGGCAACCCGACTTGGCGCTGAGGGCGCGCGCAACACGCCATCACCAGTCAGAGGCGCGGGCCCCATGGACTGCTGCAGCCGGCGGAATTCCAGCGGCGCCATCGCCGGCCCGAACAAAAAGCCCTGCGCCACCCGGCAACCCTGGTTCAAGAGATATTGCGCTTCGCTTTCGTTTTCGACGCCCTCCGCCACCACTTTGCAGCCCAACCGGCCAGCCAGCGTGATGATCGTGTCGATAATGGCAGCCGCGTGCGGATCATGATGCAAAGCGCGCACGAAAGACTGATCGATCTTCACCACATCGAACGGCAGCTTCGACAACGCCGACAGCGAGGAATGCCCGCAGCCAAAGTCATCCAGCGCAATCGTGACGCCGATATCCTTCAACGGACTGAGTAAGCGGCCGGCGCGCTCGGGATTCGTCATCGCGACGGATTCGGTAATCTCAAGTTCCAACAGGTTCGCCGCCAAGCCCGTTTCTAGCAGCACACGTTTGACACGCTCCGTAAAGCGCTCGTCCACCAATTGTAGCGGCGACACATTCACCGCAACACGCACCGGATCACCTTCCCGCGCCCAGCTCGCCGCTTTCCAGCAGCTATCCGCCAGAATAGCCTCCGCGATTGGCCCGATCAGGCCAAACTCTTCGGCCACACCAATAAAGCGCGAGGGACCGATAACTACACCGTTGGGCTGAATCCAACGCGCCAAGGCTTCGGCGCCCACAACACGGCGTGAGGCCAAATCAATTTTCGGCTGAAAGTGAGCCACAAATGCGCGTTGATCGATTCCGGCGCGAATTTCGCGTTCCGCGACGATGCGTCGCGCGGCTGCACGCTCCATTTCTTTTGCAAAAAACACGGCGCGGCCTTGCTCGGTATTGGCGGCGCTGACGGCCAAGAAAGCCAACCGGATCAGCGTATCAGGATCTTGCCCGTCGCGCGGGAACACGGCCGCACCGACGCGACCGCCAAATGAAAATGTCTGTTCGCGCCATTCGAGCGGTTGAGACAGCGCCGCAGCCAAACGCTGTGCAAACTTCGCAGCATCCGCGCCCGTCGCAAACGATGGCGTGATCACGCAGAAATCCGCCCCTGTCAGTCGCGCTAGAACGCTTGGCTTATCGGCGGAAATGGCCGTGCGAATGTTCTGATCGATCGATTTCAAACGCTGGCGCAGGCGGGCGGCGATCATGCCGACAAGGTCCTGCGCGCGATCGTTGCCGATCATCTCAACCATTGCATCCAGGCGCTCAACACGCAGCACAAACACAACGCCGGCCTCGCGCGCGGCCAGAGCGTCCTGAACTTTTTCCGTGATGATTTTGTGCGCACCGGCAAGATTGGGGAGATCGGTTGGCGCGTCCCGGAACGCGAGTCTCTCAATGCGCCGCAGCGAGTCGTTAAACCGAGCGATCATCGCATTATAGGCGCCGGCGAGTGTTTCAAACTCATCACCGGTGCGCATCGTGATTGGCTCGGCATGGACATGCGCAGACAATTCTTTCGAAAAGTCCGTCAGTTGCTGTAACGGGCGGGTGATCCGCTGGGCCATGAAAATCGCCATCGGCACGCCGATCAATAATGCCGCGCCATACGCAGTCAGCAACCCTGTCAACGCGCTGGGCGGCGGCGGCGGCAAGCTGGATTGCCCCATCACCAAGCGTACAGCCCCCACCGCGCGCCCCGATCGCATCACCGGCGTGGCCACAGAAACCGTGCTGTCGCCGCTGCGAGAAATCGGCGCCGCGCGTGCGATCGCGGCCTGCACATCTCGCGTCGCGGGCACGGCCGATTCACCATTCTGCGCGCGCGCTGCAATCAGGGCGGCGGCGGCGTCATAAACTTCGACACGGCGGATCCACGGTTCTTGCGACAACAGGCCCAGGGCGGCCTCGCGCTGATCGGCCTGGCCGCCAAGCAGGCTGTCGGCGTGCTGGGCCACCACAATCCCAGCCTTGGCTGCCGAAGCCTGGACAAAATGCCCGACGCGGACATCCCGCTCGGTCGCAAACAAGGATGCGCCTGCAATGGCGGCCATGATCGACACCACACAGCCGACGACCAGCGCGAACCGGATCTCAAGACCCAATCCGCCGCCCCCCTTCGTCCGTAAGACCCGTCGCGCCCACATGATGAATCATGAACCATGTCAGCCTGCGGGCACGCCACACGCACACCCTACCCCAGGCTGGATCGAATTGCTATCGGGAATTATTTATGAATTCCTGAATATGCATGCGATTGAGAAGAGTATTCAAGGTGATAATTGGAAATATGCTGTTCATGATCGATAACGTCCCTCCTCGACAGCAGGGATGAATAGGCGTTAAAGACTGGGATGTATTTAAATCCACGCATACTGGTACTTTGCGATTGTTGCACAGTGCACTCCCTCTTTGACTTAAGGACACCACTGCATGAGAAGCGCCGCCTTATCCCGCACCACCAGGGAAACCGCGATCAGCGTCTCCGTCGGGCTAGACGGGGTGGGCAAGGCCGAGATCGCCACCGGGATCGGCTTTTTCGATCACATGCTCGAAAGCTTCGCCAAGCACAGCGCGATTGATTTGCGCGTGCAGGCCAAGGGCGACCTGCACATCGATATGCACCACACGGTGGAGGATGTCGGCATCGTGATGGGGCAGGCGATCAAGCAGGCGCTGGGCGATTTCAAAGCCATTCGCCGGTTCGGCCACGCTTATATCCCAATGGACGAAACCCTTTCGCGCGCGGCGGTGGATTTCTCAAACCGGCCGTACCTGATCTGGAAAGTCCGGCTCGAGCGGCCAAAACTGGGCGAGATGGACACCGAACTGTTCAAGGAATGGTTTCACGCTTTCGCCATGAATGCCGGCGCGTGCGTGCACGTCGAAAACCTATACGGCGAAAATACCCATCACATTGTCGAGAGCTGCTATAAGGCGCTGGCGCGGGCTGTGCGGTCCGCCGTGGAGGAAGACGCCCGCCTTGCGGGTGGTGTCGCGAGCACGAAGGGGGTGTTATAGTCAGCCGATTATGTCTCCACAGCAAAAGACGGCGCATGGTGAATTACAGCCCAATTGAGAACGCACGCATGCGCATGACGCCCTACGACCGGCGCCCAAAAGACCGTACACTGATCGGTGTTAGGATTAATGGCCATGGCAACCAAGTTAGAACCATTATCTGCATTCATCGGGGTTTTAACGCCAAAACACTGAAGAAGCTGAGACTGCAGCTCGGCGCGAGCCTGCCTCGTAGTTTCAGGGTTGAAGAAAAAGATCGTCTTCCTCAAATGCCCCGCGCGCTTTAACATCTCCAGTTCCCAACCGATACCCTGCGTATCGTCGACGCTCATCGCTATCCACGGCGCCGCCTGCGCGAGTTGCGTAACGACATCAGTCCATTCATCGCCTCGGCAGTACTGCCGCGCGGCGCCAAGCGGGGGTATCGCCTCCCCAGGCCTACCAATCGCGACCAGCGGGCCAACTTGCGCCGCACATTCCAGCAGCACCTCGTCGAGCGTTTGTGGTAGTCCGCCGCGCGGCAGCAAGGCATGAAGAACACCACGAGAGTCATCCTCGAGCGGACGACCATCTTGGCGAAAGGACCGCAGAAACAGGACCGGCGCGCGGGTGTCCGTCAGCTGAATTTTTTGATAGAGACGCGAGGCGCGTCGACGCCCGCTTCGTAAGATAATCAATCCAAGAACAAACGCACAGATGGAAGTCACACCGCTCCAAAAGAAAACATTTATCAATACCGGCAGCCGCGACACAGTATCGCCCCGAAGCATCGGTTCGAACCCTCCTTCAAGGAAGCCGACTGGCGCGACCTCCCGCGCAGCTTCTGCCGCCACGTTCAAAAACAAAAAAGGAACACCAAGTGGAAGCGCGAGGAGCGCGGATCCTACAATGAAGTACAGGCTCAACGCCCCGCGCCCGCCCGGAATCGAATTGACATAGAGTGGCGCCCCTAAGACGCACCGCGCAGCTGCTCGCCAGGTGCGCAGCGTTGGCCGGCGCGTAAATCCGATCCCTTGCAACACCTGATTGCGGCTATTCGCCAGAACATTCACGCCATGCCCTAACAAAACAATTGCAAGCATCACTGCCGCGACAATGGTCGCGCCAAACATCATTCCCCAAACACGATCCATGCCCTGCAAAACGCTTAGGAAGAGCGTAAATCGCGGTGCGCCAATCAGCACAACCCAAGCCACAATGGATACGGAGAGAAGAATGAGACCAACGCCTTTCGCTCGCTCGCCAACAAAAGAAAGCGAAGGCGCAGCAAGCAAACAATAAATCGAACCACTGAGGGCCATCGGCAAAAAGGGCGAATGTCCCACTAGATGCTGCAAAAACGCAGCCTCGTCGGAGCCTGGCGCGAAGCCAAGCGCAGCGGCCAGCGTTTCAAGATACCGCGGCCAAACGACTCCCAGCACTAGGTCCCCAAAAACCAATAATACCAGTAGAATTGTCGGCATCACTATGACGCTTGCAATCAAACGATCAAAAGCAAACCGACGGCAGCGAACTGCTATCGCCTCTTCTAATCTAATGATCGCTTGCCCGTCAGCCAAAACGGCTGCGCGAGAAGAATCGTCCGCATCGAGGCCCTGCGCTGATCGCACGCCCCCATCAGAGACAAAGCGAGCAAAGATCCAAAAATAGCGAATGCACCAACGATGTTCCCAATCAACCAGAGTGCAGACAGACTTTCTGACTTGCTTTGCAACTGAGAATTTTGGATCGAATGACCTATCGCGACGAGGGTGACTACGATACCAAGCCAAGTTCCCAAAATACTGGTCCACTTGTGTCCAGACATCTCCGAAAGTCGTTCGCGGAAAATGAACGCTCCCAGCCACCATGGCGTTGCGATCAAAACCAAGACTGCTGTGAAAGCCAGCGCCGAAAAGCCTGGGGCCAACAATGCGGCTTGAAGCGCCAATATTTGAAACGAAGTTGCCGTATGGTTGACAAACCAAGCCGTCTGCCAGAAATGCATCAAAGTTTCAAGAATAAGTGGCGCAAGCAAAATCACGACCGGCGCAATGAGTGCAAAGTAGAGCCGCGCAATCGAGATTTGCCCTCGCCTGGCCGAACGCGCTTCGCCAGCCGGGGGCAACCATAATGCCAATAAAAGTGCGCAAGGCGCCGCGATAATCAGATCAGACAGCGAATTCAGAAAAATGCTCAAACCCGCAATAATCCAGGAGCTCTCCGAGGAAACTCCAACGGGCTGAACGTGCGTGTGGAATGTGAAGAGTCCGAAGTTGGAAAAGATGCCGCTGACGATTTGCGCCAGCGCCGTTGTACTTATAGAGAGAAGGACAGCAGCAACATAGGCGCCCGAGAGGGACTCAAACCCTCTTTTTAATGCAGTAAATCGCCACGCTACAAGCACCACGATAAATGCAGCCGCCAATGTCGTGCCCGCCAGAATCCAAAAGTTGCCCGCGTCAAATTCGGAGCCTGCAAGGCGCAAGTGCACAGCAAACGAGAGCGCCAAGACCGTATCCGGCAAGATCATCGCCGCATAGGCTGCAAAAAACCTCGTCATCCCCACCTCCTTGACCCCTTTGGCGGAGACGGTATCACACACCCGTGCCCACAACAGCTCTCATCGATTATGGCGCCGGCAATCTTGCGTCGGCTGCGCGTGCGCTGGCGGCGGCTGGCGCAGATGTGCAAATCACGGACGACCCCGCGATTGTCGCCAGCGCAGAGCGCATCGTGCTGCCGGGGCAAGGCGCCTTTGATCAATGCATGGGCGCGCTGGCCGCCAAGCCCGGCCTGATTCCGGCGCTAGAGAAGGCTGTGCTTCAGGACGCGCGGCCGTTCCTGGGGATTTGCGTGGGCATGCAACTGCTAGCGGAGATTGGGTTGGAACACGGCGCCCATCGCGGTCTCGGTTGGATTGGCGGCGTGTGCGCGCCGTTTGAAACCGAGGGGCGCCTGCCGCACATGGGCTGGAACCGCGTAACGCCGCAACGCGTGCATCCGGTATTGGCGTCAATCGGCGCGGGGGCGCATGTTTATTTCGCCCATTCCTACGTCGTGCAGCCGCCAACGGGCGCAACGCTGGCCATGTGCGACCATGGGGCGCCTTTCGCCGCGGCCATCGCCAGGGACACGATGGTGGGCGTGCAGTTTCACCCAGAAAAAAGCCAGACGGTGGGGCTGGCGATCTTGCAGGCTTTTGTGGAGTGGCGGCCGTGATCTTGTATCCCGCGATTGATCTCAAGGATGGGCATTGCGTGCGGCTAGAGCGCGGCGAGATGGCGCGCACAACGATCTTCAATGATGATCCCGCCGATCAGGCGGCGCTGTTTCAGGCGCAGGGCTTTGCCTGGATTCATGTAGTCGATTTGAATGGCGCGTTTGACGGCGCCCCCAAAAATGCCGGCGCCATTGCGGCGATTTTGTCGAAAACGAAAATCCCGGTGCAAGTGGGCGGCGGTGTGCGGTTGATCGCGACCGTGGATTACTGGATCGACGCTGGCGCCACGCGCGTTGTTCTGGGAACCGCCGCAGTGCGCGATCCCGCCTTAGTGAAGGAAGCGGCGAAAGAATTTCCCCAACGGATCGCGGTGGCGATTGACGCACGCGATGGAAAAGTCGCGGTGCAGGGCTGGGCGGAGCAAACAGAACTCACCGTTGTTGATATTGCGAAGCGCTTTGAAGATGCGGGCGTTGCAGCGGTGATCGTGACTGATATCGGCCGCGATGGGTTGAAATCGGGCGTGAATGTTGATCTTTCCGGCGTCGTTGCCGATGCTGTGCATGTGCCGGTGATCGCTTCAGGCGGCGTGCGCGGCGTTGAGGATATTCGCGCGCTGAAGGCCCGCAGCGGCCGCGCAATTCACGGCGTCATTCTGGGCCGCGCTTTGTATGATGGCGACATCGATCCCGCTGCGGCAATCGAAGCGGCGCAGGCATGACCCTCGCTGCGCGCATCATCCCCTGTCTCGATGTGAAGAACGGGCGCGTCGTGAAGGGCGTGAACTTCGTCGATCTGCGCGATGCGGGCGATCCCGCCGAACAAGCGGCGGTGTATGATGGTCAGGGCGCGGATGAAATCTGCTTTCTCGATATCACCGCCACCAATGAAAATCGCGGCGCACTGCTGGATGTGGTGCATCGCACGGCGGAGCGGTGCTTTACGCCGCTGACCGTTGGGGGTGGCGTGCGCGCGCCGGACGATGTGCGCGCGTTGTTATTGGCGGGGGCCGATAAAGTGGCGATCAATTCGGCCGCCGTCGAGCGGCCGGATCTGATCAATGCGTGCACAAATCTGTTTGGCGCCCAATGCATCGTGATTGCGATCGACGCCAAACAAACCGCGCCAGACCGCTGGGAGATTTTCACCCATGGCGGCTTAAGGCCGACAGGCATTGATGCAGTGGCCTATGCCGTTGACGCAGTGGCGCGCGGCGCCGGTGAATTGCTGGTGACCAGCATCGACCGTGATGGCGCAAAAACCGGCTATGACCTTGCGCTTCTGCAGGCGATCACATCGCGCGTGCGGGCGCCGGTGATCGCCTCGGGCGGGGCGGGCCATGTCGGCCATCTGGTTGAAGCGATCACCATCGGCGGGGCATCGGCTGCGCTGGCCGCTTCCATTTTCCACTTCCGTGAGGCCACATTGGCACAGGCCCGCAGCGCATTGGCGGCGGCGGGCGTTCCGGTGCGCAGCTGATGACCCAGACCTCCCCACACCCAAGCACGGACAGTTTAGGCGCAGTGATCGACGCCCTGGCCGAGACGATCCGTATACGAACGAATTCCGACCCTGCCGCCAGTTACACCGCCAGCCTGCTGCACGCAGGCCCGGCGAAATGCGCCAAGAAGCTAGGCGAAGAAGGCGTGGAGGCAGCGCTTGCCGCCGTCAGCGGCGATCGAGCCGCGTTGGCCGGCGAGGCCGCCGATGTGCTGTTCCATTTGCTGGTGACGCTGCAGGCGTGCGGTGTGTCCACGCACGCGGTCGCCGCCGCCCTTGCCGCGCGCAAGGGTGTGTCTGGCCATGATGAAAAAAAAGCGCGGCCGGGCTAACGGCTGCGCCTCGTTTTCTGTTGCGGCTTTTGCCTTCGCGGCCTTTGGCCGGTGAGATCAATTGCCCTTCTTGCCCAAGAGGCCGCGCTTGTCTTTTCGCGGCCTTTGGCCGTCACGTCTAACCGCCCTTCTTGCCAAAGAGGCCGCG
>JBIKVO010000027.1:0-14201 GCA_044356795.1 Caulobacterales bacterium | reverse complement strand
GGAGGCCCCCCGCCCCAGCTGGGCCCGCGATGCAGACGACGACCTGCGCCGCGATGCGGCGGGCGGCCAGGCTGGTCCTGGCGGCAAAGGCTTTTCATTGTTTGGCTGGATGCGCGGCGGCGAAACGGAGGGCGCACGCCTGGCAGACGCTGCACCGCGAACTGAAACGGGCGGCGAGCGTCCGGCTGGCGAGGACGATTTGGAGATCCCGGCCTTCCTGCGCCGACAAATGACCCCGCGCTGAGGCTCCGTTCAGCGCTGTGCTTGCATGGGGGGATTGGGGCTGGCCGCTATGCCGCGGCGGCCGCCAATGCCGGGATCGCCACCGGGTCTGCAAGCGTGATCGCGTCCGCACTCATCCGGCAGGCATAAGCGAACACCTCAACGCCCGCCCGCCGCGCCATCGCAAACGCGGCGGCGAAATCGGGATCAATGTCGGCGGCGGGCGCAAAGCGGGTGCAATCGCTCCGCTGCACCGTGATCACCACCGCGGCCCGGGCGCCTGCGTCGACCATGCGCGACAACTCGTCCATATGGCGTGCGCTTCGGGCGGCGAGGCAATCGGGAAACTCGGCCAGTTCCGGACGGCGCGACAAATGGCAGTTTTTGACCTCGACATAATAGTCTGGCAGGCCCGGAGCGCTGAGCAGAAAATCAACGCGGGAGCGGGCGCCATAGGGCGCCTCGGCGCGTATCTGGGCATAGGCGGCAAACGGGAGCAGGGCCTGTGCGCGCAGCGCCTCGCCCACCAATTGGTTGGGGATCAGCGTGTCAACGCCCGCCCAACTGGTCGCCGTCTCAACGAATTTCAGGCTATAGGGCAGCTTGCGGCCGGGGCCCACGGCCTGCACCCAGACCCGCGCCCCGGGCGTATCAACCCCTAGCATGGCGCCGGAATTGGCGACGTGAGCCGTCTCCTCCCGGCCATCATCGAAGCGGATGTCGGCGAGGAAGCGCTTGTAGCGCCGCAACAGCGTCGCTGACTGGAGGGGGGGTGTGAATCGCATGGCTCGGAAGCCGCAGGTATGCGCCGATGCCGGTGCGGTCCAGGGGGGGGAGACGGCTTTTTGCAGCGCAGCAGTCGCCCAAGCCTTGGGGGCGCCGGCCGGGTTCGGCCCGGGGGCTCGCCCGATGCGGCCGGCCTATGCCGCTGGACATCGCGGCTGGCCTATGCCGCTGGACATCGCGGCTGGCCCCGTTCGGCTGGCCCCGTTCGGCTGGCCCCGTGCAGCGTGCCCGTGCGACAGTGGATGTCATCCAGGCTTCACAAATCTTTAATAGCTCCAGTCCGTGACCAAGCCTGCACCATGTCCGCAGGGCGCAGTGGCCACACGGGCGGATGCAGCCTGTCGGCGCATGCGCATGGCTGCCCCCTTGTGTTCGGGGCCAAGATTGGGGTGCAACCATGGCGAATATTGGCGTGGTGAATACTGGCATGGTGAATACTGGCATGGTGAATACTGGCATGGTGAATAATGGCATGCCCTCATTGGTCGCCCCCGGCGGTTGGACTGGGCATGGTTCACCGCTGCAATCCAACGCCCGCAGCAGCGATCCCAGCGGGGCCCGGGCTTCGGGACTGGTTCGGCCGGCGGTGGAAGCAGCGCTGGTGGCGGCGGTGGCGTTTGGTTGCGCCCAGGTCGGATGGGCGGTTCTGGCGCCGCCCAGCGCCGACGCGACCGGCACGCCCGACATGGGCGCCCGCAGCGAATCCGCGCCCACGGCGGACGCCCCGATCCTGTCGCCCTTTGCCCCCATGGCGAGTGCCGCCGATGTCGGATCGCAGGCGGTCAGCGCCGAGTTGGCGACGCTGACCCTAGCCGGCGTACGCGCTTCGCTTGATCCAACCCGGTCGAGTGCGATCTTTACCCTAGCCGATGGCGGCCAGCGTGCGTTCCGCGTGGGCGATGATGTGGTGGCCGGGGTCCGTTTGACAGAGGTTTCCGGCGGCGCGGCCACGTTGAGCTTTGCCGGCGGCGAGCGCACCTTCGCGCTGGCGCCGCGGCGGGACGCGTCGTTTGCACAGGCTCTTTTGGCGCGGGTCGAAGCGCCGGCGGGCGTGTCGATGCGCGCCTGGTTCGCGCGGCTGCTGGCGCAGGGACCAAGCGCATCGGGCTGGCGTCTTGGCGAGGATTTGCCAGCGCCGGCGAAGGCGCTCGGACTGAAGCCAGGCGATCAGATCACGGCGGTGAACGGCGTTGATGCCGCGCGCGCCGCGGAGGCGATGGCGGCGGCGGCGCACGCCGACAGCGTGACCGTGACGATCCTGCGTGAGGGCCAATCGCGCAGTCTGTCGCTGGGGCTGATGGGGCGGGCCCAACCGTGAGCGCGGCGCAATCCAAGTCGCGCCCGGCCAAGTCGCGCCCGGCCAAGTCGCGCCCGGCGCGACGCCGCGCGGCGCAAATCCTCCGTCTGGCGCTGGGGCTTGTCGGGGCAGGTTTGGCTGCACCGGTTTTGGCGCAGGCGCCCGCCAGCCCGCAACAGGGCGCGGTGCAAATGCGCGAAGTGGATATCCGCGCCTTCATCGAAGATGTGTCGAGCGCCACGGGACGCAGTTTTATCGTCGATCCGCGCGTGACCGGGAAAGTGACGGTGATCGCGCAAAACAGCATGAACGAGCGCGATCTGTTCGACATGTTCATGGCGACGCTGCGGGTGAATGGCTTCGTCGCGGTGCCGACCGCGCGCGGCGCCTATCGCATTGTGCCGGAGGCTGTGGCGGCGCGCGAACCTGTGACCAGCACGGCAACGCCCGCCGAAAACCGGTTCGTCACGCAGGTGTTTTCGCTGATATTCGCTGACGCCGAAAGCGTTGCAAATGCGATCAAGCCGATCCTGTCGGAGCGCGGGCAAGTGACCGCCACGCGTCGCGGCAATGCGGTGGTGGTGATTGATTACGGCTCCACGATGACCCGCTTGAATGAGGTGGTGGGGCGCCTCGATCAAGACACGTCGACCATCAAAGCCGTCGCGCTGCGCAACAGCTCGGCCGCCGAAATGGCGCGCCTCGCGCAGCAGATGGCAGCCGGCGTCGGCGATGATCCCGGCGCCCGCAGCCCGCTGCAGGCGGTGGCGGTCGGCGCGTCCAACAGTGTGATGCTGCGCGGCGACGCCCGTGTCGTGGAGCGCGTTGCCGGCACGTTGGAACAACTGGACCAGCAGGCCGATCAGCGCAGCGCCGTGCGGGTGGTCACGCTGCGCTACGCCGTCGCTGAAGAATTGGCGCCGGTCCTGAAAGAATTGTCGCAATCGATCACGGCCGCGACATCGGGTGAAAACGGTCAGCCGGCGCCCAATCGCCGCGCCAATATCGCGGTGCACAAAGCGACGAATTCATTAATCATCAGCGCCGATCCGGAAACCCAGGAAGCGCTGGTGCGCGTTGTGCGGGAACTGGATGTCCGCCAGCAGCAAATCCTGGTCGAGGCGATCATCGTTGAGGTGTCGGACACCGCGGCGCGTGATCTTGGTTTGCAATTCCTGCTTGCCGATCCGCGTGGCGGGCGCGCCACGCCGTTCCTGTCCACCAGCTATGGCGCCAGCGCCCCCAACCTTCTCACCTTGACCGGCGCACTGCTGAATACGGGCAATGCGGGCGACAACAATCCCGCTTTGCGTGATTTGCAGCGGGCGGCGGTGGCTTCGTTGGCCGGTGCGCGTGGGGCGCTGGTGGGTGTGGGCGGGCAGCGCAGTGATGGCTCGATCCTGGGCTTGATCGTCAATGCGCTGCAAGAAGATCGCCAGTCGAACGTGCTGTCGACGCCGTCGCTCACCACCCTCGACAACAAGTCTGCCTCGCTGCTGGTCGGCCAACAGATCCCCGTGACCACCGGCGAAGCGCTGTCGGACAATTTTGAAAATCAGTTCCGCACCGTGAAACGCGAAGATGTGGGCGTGCGCCTTGATGTGCGGCCGCAGATTTCCGAGGGCGGCGCCATTCGCCTCGACATCAAGCAAGAGGTGTCGAGTGTGTTTGGACCCGTAACCACGGGATCATCCGACCTGATCACCAATCGCCGCGTGATCGAAACATCGGTGCAGGTCGACCCGGGGCAGGTGATCGTGCTGGGCGGTTTGATGCAGGAAGAACAGCAAAACACCGATTCCGGCGTGCCGATCCTGCGCGACATTCCAATCGCAGGGCGCCTGTTCCGGTCGGACTCCAAAGAGCGTCGCCGCACCAATTTGATGGTGTTTTTGCGTCCCACCATCATCTCCACGCCCACTCAGGCCGCCGAGGTCACACGCCGCCAGGCCAGCGCCTTGACTGGCGTTGAAGGCTTGGATCCCGCGATGGCGCAGCGATTGCAGCAGGCGTTGCGCGGCCAAGAGCCGCCGCCTGCCGAGTAAGCGCTGTGGAGAGCCCGCGATGAGCGAGCGCGCCCTTGATGCAGATCCTCCGCGGCTGACATACGCGTTCGCCAAAACGCACGGTGTTGTGTTGCTCACCACAGCGCCGCCATGGCGCGTCGGTCTTGCGCCCAATGCCGATCCGATGGCGCTGGTGGAAGTGCGGCGCTGGCTTGGCGTTGCGTTTGAAGTGACAGCCTTGACGCAGGCCGCGTTTGAAGAGGCGCTGGCGGGGGCCTATGCGGTGTCCAGCGATACCGCGCGTTCGATCGTGGAGGGCATCGATGTGGATGGCCTCGATGCGCTTGCCGACAGCGCGGGCGCCACCGCCGATCTGCTCGACACGCAAGACGACGCGCCGATCATCCGCCTGATCAATGGCCTGATCGCTGAAGCAATCAATCACGGCGCCTCTGATATCCATATCGAACCGTACGAGCAGTCGGTGATTGTCCGCCTGCGGATCGATGGCGTGATGCGGGAAATCCTCCAGGCCCCCAGCAAAGTGAAGGCGCGGTTGGTGTCACGCATCAAGGTGATGAGCCGGCTCGACATTGCCGAACGGCGCTTGCCGCAGGACGGGCGCATGAGTTTGACGCTGGGCGGGCGTGGGGTTGATGTGCGGGTGTCAACGCTGCCGGCGCGCCACGGCGAACGGGTGGTGATGCGGCTGTTGGACAAGGATCAGGGCCTGCGCCATCTTGATGCGCTGGGCATGAGCCCGGCGATGTTGCAGCGCCTGCGCGCAAGCCTTGCGATTCCCAATGGCGTCATTCTTGTCACGGGGCCGACGGGCTCTGGCAAAACCACCACATTGTATGCTGCGCTGAATGCCTTAAATGACCGTACGCGGAACATTTTGACGGTGGAGGATCCCGTCGAATACGCAATCGACGGCATTGGTCAGATGCAGGTCAACGCCAAGATCGGCGTAACCTTCGCCGCCGGTTTGCGCGCGATTTTGCGTCAGGACCCCGACATCGTCATGGTCGGTGAAATCCGCGATCCCGAAACCGCGCAGATCGCGGTGCAGGCCGCACTGACCGGCCATCTCGTCTTTTCCACCGTGCACACCAATGATGCGGTGGGCGCCATGACGCGACTGAAGGATATGGGCGTGGAGCCCTATCTGATTGCGTCAACGGTGCGCGCGATCGTGGCGCAACGTCTGGTGCGTCGCCTGTGTCGTCACTGCCGGCGTCCGGCGATCACCGGCCCGCACGAACGCGCGATGCTGGCCTCCATCGGCGCTGAACAGGCAACCGTTTATGAGGCCGTTGGATGCAGCGCGTGCAATGGGTCTGGCTATGTCGGCCGCATTGGCCTTTATGAGTTTGTCACCGTCGATGATGACATACGCCGCATGATCCATGCCGACGCCCCCGAAAGCGCGCTGGCTGCGCACGCCTTCCGCGACGACGAACCCTTGTTAAAAAGCGGGCTGCGGGCCGCTGCGGCGGGGATCACGTCGCTGTCGGATGTGCTGCGCGCAGCGAGCACGGTCGGCGGGGCTTGAGGCATGGCGCGCTTTGCCTATCTCGCGGTCGATCGCGACGGGCGCGAACGCAGCGGCGCGCTGACCGCGGAGAGTGAAGCCGCCGCCCGCGCACAGTTGGAGAAAAAGCACTGGATGCCGGTGCGGCTGGTCATGGAAAACGCCGCCCGCAGCGCCCACCGTCATCGCAGCGCCGCTGCGGCGGAAACGACGGCAGGCCCGGTCCCGCGGGGGGCGAGGCTGTCGTTTGGCGATCAGGTCTTGTTCGCCCGCCAATTCGCCACATTGATCGAGGCGTCCACGCCGGTTGATGAGGCGCTGGGCCTGATTGCAGACCAACAGGAAAAGCCCGCCGCGCGCGCCATCATCGCGGACGTCCAGGAGGGCGTGATCGAGGGCCAGCGCCTGGCCGACGCCATGGGCCGCCATCCGCGCAGCTTTTCGCCATTGTTTCGCGCCGCCATCGCGGGCGGTGAACGCGCGGGCGCGTTGGCGCCGGTATTGGCGCGCCTCGCCGTTTATCTGGCGCGCGCCCAGGCGCTGCGCTCCAAGCTGACGACGGCGCTGGTGTATCCAGCGGCGCTGGTGATCGTCGCGGTGGTGGTGATCGCGTGCCTGATGATTTTTGTGGTGCCCAGTCTGACGCAGCAATTTGCAACCTTCGAAACAGACTTGCCGCCGATCACGCAAATCCTGATTGTCGCGTCGACATTTCTGGCCCAGTTTTGGCTGCTCTTGCTGATTGGGGTGATGGCTTTTTTCTTCATCGCGCGCGCGCTGCTGGCGAAGCCGGCGATGGCGATGGCGCGGGATCGCATGGTGTTGGGCCTGCCGCTGATCGGGCGGTGGAGCAAAGTGGTCAATGCCAGTCGGTTTGCGCGCGCAGCGTCCACGCTCACATCATCCGGTCTGCCGGTCTTGGACAGCGTGCGCGCCGCCCGCGCCAGCGTCGGCAATCGCTATGTATCGGCGATGATTGCGCGCATGGCCGATCGCATCGAAGAAGGCGAGCCCCTGTCGCAGGCGATGCGGGCGGCGGGCGTGTTTCCGCCGCTGGTCGCCAGTATGGCGGCTAGCGGGGAAAGCGCTGGCAGCCTGCCCCTGATGCTGGAAAAGGCGGCCGATTATCTCGACCAGGATTTTGACGCCTTCTCCACCCGCGCCATAAGCCTGTTTGAACCGGCCGTCATTTTGGTGATGGGCGGCCTGGTCGCCACAATCGTATTGTCGATCATGCTGCCGATCCTGCAACTCAATCAGCTTGCCATTCGCTAAAGGACGCCGCCGATGACCCGCCCCCTCCGCCGCCGCCGCTTGCCCAAGGATGCCGGTGTGACCTTGATTGAAATGCTGGTGGTTGTGGTGATCATCGGGCTGATTGCAGCCATTGCTGCGATCAATGTGCTGCCGATGCTTGATCGCGGCCGCACCGATAAAGCCAAGGCAGATATCGCGCAGATCACGCAGGGCATCGAAATATTCCGGTTGAGCGCGGGTCGTTTGCCAACCAATGAGGAGGGCCTCGCCATCCTGGCCCGGCCCGAGACGGGCGAGGCGGTGTTGAAGCAATTGCCAAATGATCCGTGGGGCCGCGCTTATGTTTACAGCGCGCCGGGGCGCGATGGCCGTGCGTTTGATCTCTACACGCTCGGCGCCGATGGCCAACAGGGCGGCGAGGGCGCCAATGCCGATCTTGGCAACTGGTAGGCGGGCGCCGCGGGATGCGGGCTTCACGCTGATCGAAACGATTGTCGCGCTGGCGGTGATTGCGCTGTTGGCCGGGCTTGCGGTGATGGCTGCGCCCGGTCTCGATGCGCGCGCGCGCAGTGAAGCGGAACGGTTTGCCGCGTTCGTGGCGCGCGGCGGCCAGGAAAGCATCATGACCAATCGCGCCTTGGCGTTGACGGTCTCGCCGGAGGGGTTTGGTTTCTCGGCGATGGGGCCGCAGGGCTGGGCGCCGCTGCCGCCCGGCGATCGGCTGGCGTTTCGCCGCTGGCCGGCGGGCGTGGACGCGACGCTGGTCGCCGAGGCGCAAACGCGCATCGTGTTTGATGTGTTGGGCGGGGCGGATCCGGCGCAGGTGCGCATCGGGCGCGCGGGCGCGGCATATGCCGTCGATATCACAGGCGCAGGGGAAATCCGTGTTTCGCGCGCGCCCTGACGCCGGATTCTCCCTGATTGAAGCGCTGGTGGCGCTGGCGGTGTTCGCCACCGCCGCGATTGCGCTTGTGGTGATGCAGACCCAGACCGTGCGGTCGGCGCAAGCCCAGCAGGCGCGTTCGCTTGCCACGCTGGTGGCGCAAAATCTGCTGGTCGAAACCGCCGCCGCTTATGCGCCCGCACCCTTGGGCGTGCGCACGGGCGAAACCGAACTTGCCGGGCGGCGCTGGATCTGGCGCGCTGATGTGACAACCACCCTCGATGCCGGCGTGCATCGCCTGCGGGTGACGGTGCGCGCGGCTGGCGACGAACAGGAGGCAGCACGCCTGGATGCGTTCATTGCATCGGGCGGCGCCTCATGAGGCGCGCTGCCGCCAATGCCGGCTTCACGCTTGTGGAAGCGCTGGTGTCGCTGTTTGTTTTCAGCATCATCGCTGCGGGTTCGGTGATGGTGCTGGTGCAAAGCGTGCGCAGCCAAGAAGCGGTGCGTGCGGTGGACGCCACGGTGCGCGACCTGCAGCTGACGCAATCGCTGTTGGCCTCCGATGCTGCGCAGATGGCGCCGCGCACGGTGCGCTTGCCGGACAATTCGCGCACGCCGCGTTTTTCCGGCGGGCGTGCGTCTGTGGCGATGGCGTTTGTGCGCGCGGCGGGTGCGGTTGATCCCGCGCGCGGGGCGCTGACGCAGGTTGCCTATGTCGAATATCAGGTGCGCGGGGATAGGCTGGTGCGCCGCACGCGATCGTCGTTGGATCCAACGCCCGCCACCAGGATGGATGAACGCGTGATGCTGCGCGGCATCGCCAATGCGCAGATTGCGTTTTTCGACGGCGCGACGTGGCAGGCGGTCTGGACGCCGGCGCAAAATGGGGCGCCGCCGCGGGCGGTGGCGTTTGAAGCCGATCTGGCCGGCTATGGCCGTGTGCGGATCGCGGCTCTGGTGGGCGTATCGTGAGGGTGCGGGTCCAATCATCGCGCTGGCCGCGCGATCGCGGCGCGGCTTTGGTGCTGGTGCTGTCGACGGTGGCGTTCATGGCGATGATTGCTGCCGCAGCGATGGAAGCCAGCATGATGGGATTTCGGCGCACGCAAAACCAGGCGGAGCTTTCTCAAGCGCGCTGGTATCTGACGGGGGCGGAATTGTTTGCCGCATCGCGTCTGCGGGCGCTGGTGCGCGACGGAGACGGGGCGGGCATTGATCAGGCCGATTGGCAGGCGCGCGCCTTCACCTTTCCGCTCGACGACGGCGCCATGACCCTGACGCTGCTCGACGGCGGCAATTGTCTCAATCTCAATGGTCTCGTCACGCTGGATGAGGGCGGGCGCGAAACGCCCAATCCCGCCGCTCAAGTGCAATTGGCGCGCCTGATTGATCTGGTCGGCGTGCGGGTTGAAAATGCGGCTTGGCTTGCCGCCGCCCTCACCGATTGGATTGACGCCGACAGCGTTGTCAGCGCGGGCGGCGCTGAGGATGAGGCTTATGGCGGCGCCGATGCGCCCTATCGTGTCGCCAATGCGCGCTTGATTGATCTTGATGAGGTCTCGCGCGTGCGCGGCTTTACGCCGGACATCCTGCGCGCTCTGCGGCCTTATGTGTGTGTGCGGCCCGGCATGGCGGCGGTGGGGATGAATCCCAACACGCTGCGGGTGGAGGACGGCCGGATCTTGTCGGCGGTGGTGGGGCCCAGTCTGCCGCTCGCGGCCGCCGAAACCTTAATCCGCGCCCGCCCGCGCGGGGGCTGGACCAGCCTTGACGCCTTCTTTGCAGAGCCGGCGATGATGGCGGCGGATCTGTCCGAAGGCGGACGATTACAGTTCAGCCTCACCTCAACCTATTTCGTGGCGATGATGGCGGTTGCGTTCAAAAGCACACGCGAAACGTCGGCGGCGGTGCTGGATGCGCGCGCAGACATGCGGGTGGTGCGGCGCGTATACGGCGTCAGCGGGCAGGAGCGTGGGCTGTGACCAGGGAAAAAGCCAATCTCCAGGGATCGGGCCAGCGCGGCCTTGTGGTGTTTGCCCGCGGGGAGCCGACGGACGCTTTGGGTTTTGTCGCGCTCGATTTGAAAACCGGCGCCGTGTTGGAGCGCGGCGTGATCAACGGGCGGGCCGATGCCCCGGCCGCTGCGCCGGCGCGCACGATGCTGGTGCTTTCGGCGGCGGACGTGCAGGTGCGCCGGTTGGCCCTGCCCGCCCGCACCGCCGCCCAAGCCCGCACCGCTGCGCGCTATCAGTTTGAGGGACTTTTGATCGCAGATGCGGACGCCCATTTCGCCGTCAGCGATGCGTTGGACAGCGATGGCCATCGCCTCGCGGCGGTGATTGCCGCGCCGCGCCTGGCGCAATGGCTGGCGGCGTGCCGCCAGATCGGGGCGGCGCCAGCGGCGGTGTGGATCGATGCAAGCCTGTGGCCGGCGCCGGCTGAGTGTGCGGTGGTGGTGGCCATGGAGCAGCGCGTGATGGTCGCTGCGGGCGCTTATGGCGGGTACGCGCTGGAAGGCGGGCTGGCGGGGGCGGTGTTTGGCGGCTGGGCAAGCCAGAACGGGTTTCGTCCGCGTCGGATCTTGGTCGATCCGGCGGCGCGGGTCGATTGGGGCGGCGCCCAGGCCAATTTCAGCGAAATCGGGGATGGGGTTGATCCGGCATTGGTGTTGGCGCGGGCGGCGTTTTCGCCGCCGCCTTATGCGGTGAATTTGGCGGCAGCCGAAACTGGTGGGGCGCAGCGTCCACGGTGGCGCTTGTGGTCGGCCGCGGCGGCGCTTGCGGTGTTGGCGGTGTTGGCGCAATCGGGCGTGCAGGTGGCCACCGGCCTGCGCGATCGCGAAGCGGCGGCGGCAGCCACCGCGGCGGCGATCGCAGAACTGCGCGCTGTGCGCCCGAACACGGCGCCGCAAGCCGATTTCCCAGCCCAAGTGCGCGCGCTGGTGACAGCGGAGGCGCAGGCGCGCAATCATCCGCTGTTGACGGTGCAAAAGCCGTTGCATGATGCGATGGCGGCGCATCCGCGGCTGCAATTGGAAGCGATGACGCATGACGGGCCGGGGCGAACGGTGAGCGTGCGGGTGTCTGGCGCAATGGCGGGGGATTTTGAGGCGATGGCGGTTTGGATGCGCGCGCGCGGCTTGACGGTGGCGCTGCGGGGGGTGCAGCCGGAGGCCGGGCGCCTGATGGCGACGATGACGGTGGAGAGCCCGGCATGAGGGCCCGCCTTGGCGCCTGGTGGCGCGCACGCACCCGGCGTGAGCGGCTGCTGTTGCAGTTTTGCGCGGGGCTGGCCCTTTGCGTCGCTGCGCCCTTATGGCTTTTCAGTGCGGCTGCGGGCTTTCGCGATGGCGCGGCAGGCGCCTTGGCGCAGGCTGAAGACGCGCGTCGCGGTGTGCAGGCGCTTTCCGCCAGCGGTGCACGGCGCGGTCCGCCCATGCCGGCCCATGACGGCAGCTTGAATGGCCTTGCGTTTGCCGCCGCCGCCGCCCACGGCCTGACGATCGAGCGCGTGGAGGGGGCGAGCGCGGATCGGTTGCGGGTGGTGTTTGCGGCGGCGGCGGATCGCGCGGTGTTCGCCTGGCTTGATGAGATTGCCCGCGCCGGGGTCAGCGCGCCCCGCTCAGCTCTCGTGCGCGCCGGCGCCAATGGATTGATCCGGGCCGAGTTTGATCTCGCGCGGACGCCTGCGGGATAGGGGCCTGCGGGCTAGGGGCCTGCGGGCTAGGGGGCGGTGATTTTCGCCCCGCTGTTGGCTGGGCTGGCATGGGTGCGGCGTCGCCGGTACACTGAAGCCGTCAGGAGCGATGTCGATGGTGAAGGCGTGGGTGATTGCGGCGGGCGCGGCGGCGATCTTGGCGGGTGCGGGCGCGTTTGCACAAACCGCGCCACCAGCGCAAGAGCCGCGCGAAATCACGCTCGAGGCGGTCGACCCATTGGAGCGCGGCGCGCTGCGGCCGGGCCGCTGCGGGCTGTTTCTGTGGGCGCGTGATCCGCAGGCGCCGTTGGTGATGATTGCCTTGGCCGATCCAGTCGAGGCGCGGGTGAAAACGGCGGGTCGTCTGCGTTTTTTGCAGCGCACCGCGTTTGGCAAAGAGATGGTTTATGGCCATTTCGAGCGGCAAACCTTCACCGATGGCCGCTTTACGTTTGATGTCGATATCCGCTTTGATACCGAGCGCGAGTTGCGCAGCGGCGCGGTGGTGAAGGAGGGCGTGATCCGCGCCCGCGACAGCCGCAGTCAGTGGGTGTCGATGACGCCGGTGGGGGGGCTGGTTGCGTGCCAGGATGATAAGCCTCAGGGCGCGAACCGCTGAACCAGCCAGACGACAAAAATCCCGGCCGCGAGAAAGGGGCCAAAGGCGAGGCGATCGTCGGCATGGATCGGGCGCCCGGCGAGGCGTTGGGCCGCAACCAAGGCCAAAGCGGTGCTCGCGGCAAGCAACAGCGCAAACGGCAGGCCAATCCAGCCGATCCATGCGCCGCCCGCCGCAAACAGTTTCGCGTCGCCAAGCCCCAATCCATCCTGCCCGCGGGCATGAAAATAAAGATGCGCCATGCCCGCAAGCGCGGCGTAGCCGGCGGCGGCTCCCATCAAGGCGGCGTCCAGAGATAGGCCCAAGGCCCAGGCCGCGATCAAACCGGCTGCGCCCAGGATCGCATTCAACCCGTCGGGGATGCGTTGGGTGCGCGCGTCGGCAACCGCAATCGCCAACAACAGCGCGGATAAAACACCGGTCGCGGCGCCGATCATCAAGGCGGGCGGCAAGGGAGGCGGGGAGGCGATCACGGCGCCAGTCTATGCTGTTGCGGCCCGCAGAAGCCAGACATGAGAAGCCAAACGTGAGAAGCAAGACGTGAGAAGCTAGGCAGGCCATCATCGCCGCAAAGCTAATGCGTGTGTGGCCTCGCCTTGCCACCCGAAGTTTTTCCGACCAAGTGGATGCCGGTCGGACATCGCCCGAGGGAGCATGCTTCATGGCCCGCGCCGTCAAACCGCGTCCATCGCCGCTGCTGCGCACGCAGTTCGTCACCACGCTGTACGAGGCGCAGGCGGTGGAGGCGAACCCGCCGTCTTTGAATGATGATCTTCTGGCGGCGTGCCTGTCAATCGCAGAAGACGACGCGGCCGGCCAGGCATGGTGTGAGGAGAAAGGCTATCCCGGCTACACCAGCTACGCCTCGCTGAATGATCTGGAATGGCGCGATCCAGCGCTTGCAGCGCTGGGCGCGCTGCTTGATCGCCATGTCGCAGCGTTTGCCGATCTGGTGCAGTTCGATCTTGGCGGGCAGGCGCTGAAGCGGGAGTCCTTGTGGATCAATGTGCTGGATCCTGACGGTTTTCATAGCGGCCATATTCATCCCCACAGTGTTGTCAGCGGGACTTATTATGTCGCCATGCCGGAGGGGGCGGCGGCGCTGCGGTTTGAAGATCCGCGCTTGGGATTGATGATGGCCAGCCCCCCGCGCCGCGATGATTGTGACGCTGCACGCGCAGCCTTTGTGGCGGTGACGCCGCGGCCGGGCATGGTTTTGCTCTGGGAAAGCTGGCTGCGCCACGAAGTGCTGATCAACCGCGCCGATGATCCGCGCGTGTCGATCAGTTTCAATTATCGATGGGGCTGACGGCGAAAGGCCTGACCCGGCAATCACCATCATCCAGCAAAGACCGGGCGCGCCTTGGCGCTGTGTTCGGCCAGCAATTCGCCGCTGCAATCGTCAATCTCGTGGAGCGCCACATCATAGCTCCACAAATCGGCCAGATGCTGCAGCACCGCCGCCACGCCGGTTTCCTCCAGCAGGATGCCGTTGGTGACGCGGTGCTCCAACACCAGGCGGCGATCGCCTTCCAAATCCACATCCAGGATTTGGATCACCGGGTCGCGATAGGCGAGATCATAATGGCGCGACAAGGCGCGACGGATTTTGCGATAACCGCGCTCGTCATGGATGGCCTCAACGCGCAATTCCACGTCATCGTCGTCGTCGTGGATCTGGAACAGCCGCAACTGACGGATCAGCTTCGGCGACAGATATTGCGAGACGAAACTTTCGTCCCGGAAATTCGCCCAAATGTCTTTCAGCACATTGTAGGGATCACCACTGTCGGCAATGTCGGGGAACCAGGCGCGATCTTCCTGCGTTGGCGTTTTGGTAATGCGCTCGATGTCCTCCATCATCGCATAGCCAAGCGCATAGGGATTGATCCCGGAAT
>JBIKVO010000451.1:0-2720 GCA_044356795.1 Caulobacterales bacterium | reverse complement strand
CAGCCCATCTCGACGCCTTGACGGCGCGCGGATGGCGGGTTCTGACTGTTTGGGAATGCCAAACGCGCGACACCGGGGCACTGCGCGTGAGTGTGGGGGATTTTCTGCGATGAGAATGGCGCTGCGATGAAAGTGGCGGTGGTTGGCTGCGGGATTGCCGGCATGGGTGCGGCGCTGGCCTTGGCGCGCGACGGTCATGGCGTGACCGTTTTTGAACGCTTCGCCGAGCCGAAACCTGTCGGCGCTGGGCTATTGCTGCAACCAAGCGGTTTGCAGGCGCTGCAAACGCTGGGTCTGCGCGAAATTGTTGAAAGCAATGCCAGCAAGATCATGCGTCTTGAGGGAAAGACCGTATCCGGGCGCACGGTATTGGATTTGCGTTATGATCGCTGGAGCGCGGATTCCTACGGCCTTGGCGTGCGGCGCAGTGTTTTGTTTGATGCGTTGTTTGCGCCGCTGGCAAACGCCGGCGTGGAACTGCACACAGATCGCCAGATGGTGCGGGTGGAAATGCCCACTCGGCCAGTTCTGCGCGATTCTGCCGGGGATTCGTTTGGACCGTTCGATCTTGTTGTCGCCGCAGACGGCGCAAACTCGCTGATCCGCGCCAGCATCGTTGCGCGCGCGCAGGCGCCGCTTTATCCTTGGGGGGCATTATGGACGAGTGTTTCCGCTGATGCGGCAAACTGGGATGGCGTACTGCGCCAAACCTATCACGACGCGCGCACCTTGATTGGCGTTCTGCCAACCGGGCCGGCCCCGGGCGAAGGCGCCGGCCGCATCAGCGCTGCTCTGTTTTTCTCCGTCCGTGTTGACGAATATGACGCGATACGCGCGCGCGGCATTGAAGGATTTCGCCGCGCTGTAACAGCAACATGGCCAGAGGCGGGCCTGTTATTGAAATCGTTGCGCACCATGGAAGACGCCACGTTCGCAACCTATCGCCATGTCCGCGCGTGGCCCTGGGGTTGCGGCGGCGTTATCGTGATCGGCGATGCGGCGCACGCGGCCAGCCCCGTTCTCGGACACGGCGCGAATCTGTCACTCGCCGATGGCGTCGCACTAGCGAAAGCCTTTCGCGATGAGCGCGGCGTGTTCTTGCGAGCGATGTCGGCGTATCGTCGCGATCGGCGCCGTTTTACCAGTTGGGCGCAATGGATCGCCGATATCCTGACGCCATTTTTTCAGTCCGACAGTCGTGTCTTGGCGTGGCTGCGCGACAGATTGTTTCCACTGGCGCGCGCTATTTGGCCGCTTGAGCGTCTCATGCTCGCCACATTGATTGGCAAAGCACGCATGCCGTTCCCATCACTCACGCGGCTTGTGTCGCGCTGGCGCCTGCCGCCGGGTGCATAACGCCCATCAGGCGAAAACATGAACGCACGTGTAACACCGCATTCAGATTGAAGACAGATGCACCGCATTACAAGCACGCTTACTCTTCAGCAAAAGGGGCTTTTATGATGAAGACGAAATTGATTGCCATCGCCGCAGCAGGCCTGATGGCCACGGCCTGCACCACCATCGACCCGCAAACCGGTGAAACCATTCGCGACAATCGCGGCACGGGCGCCATCCTCGGCGCCATTGGCGGCGCGGTGTTGGGTTCAGCTGCGGGCGGCGATGATAGGCGCAACGCCGTGATCGGCGCCGGCATTGGCGCCCTCGCGGGCGCTGCCATCGGCGACTACATGAACCGCCAGGAAGAGGCGCTGCGCGAACGGATGCGCGGCACCGGCGTTGCTGTCACGCGCACTGCGGAAAACGAAATCGCGTTGACGATGCCAAACGACATCACCTTCGGTTTCGATCGGTCGGATGTGCAGCCGCAATTCATGACCACGATTCAATCGGTGGCGCGCAATCTGGCGGATTTTTCGTCCACCACGGTGGATGTGATCGGCCACACCGACTCGATCGGTTCGGATTCGTATAACCAAGGCCTGTCGCAGCGGCGTGCAGATTCGGTTGCGCGTGCGTTGGTCGATAACGGCGTACAATCGGTGCGGATTGTGGCGCTCGGCCGCGGCGAGAGCCAGCCAGTCGCCAGCAATGCAAGCGAATCCGGCCGCGCGCAAAATCGCCGCGTCGAAGTGCGGGTGCGTGCGGTGGAAGCGCCGCCAAGCTGATTGCTACGCACGATAACTCGCCCTGCATCGCCCTCCGCGCCCTCCCCCGCGGAGGGCCTTTTCTGCGCCGATGCCGGCGAAATCGCGCGCCATCAAGCCGCTTGATGTCCAGGGCAAATATCGATCCGGTTCTTTGAGCATTCCGATCCGATGCTATCGGATCGATATTTGGCCTAGGGGGCAGGCTCTGGCTTGGATACGCCCGGCCCCGCGCTTGTGGCCACCCGGAAGCGCGCATCCACGCTGACCTGATAGTCTTTAGAAGTCACCGACGAGACGGCGATAAACTCCGCAAACGCTTCTTCGCGCCGCAGCGTCACCAGCAGGAAGCCGCGCTTGACCTGATCGGTCCACACAATCCCATCATTGGATTCCACCAGCATTTGCGCGAAATCAAAAGGGGCATTTGAAAATAAATTGCCAAGACCGGGCGAGGTGATCGACGTGGCGGCAAATTCCACGGCGAGGCGGGTTTGTTTGTCTTCAGAGTAGATTTCATTGACCCAGGCCGCGTGACTATCGCCTGTCACCACAATCGCGTTGGAGTCGGTTTGCGCCAGAGCCGCCAAAAGCCGCGCACGGGCCGCTGGA
>JBIKVO010000015.1:0-16684 GCA_044356795.1 Caulobacterales bacterium | reverse complement strand
TGGCAACGGAACGGCGTGTGCGCCTTCGTCGATCCCGGTGACAAGCCCATTCTGAATGCTCCAGATGACCGGCTCGACGCGCAGAAGATCGCGAGACAGATACGAGTTTCGTAGAAACGCCTGTACGCTAGGGATTTGCTTTGCCTCTTGGCTCAACTGCACCAAGCCTTGCCGCTCCGCGACAACGTCGTTGGCGTCTTGCAATTCAGCCGGCGGTGTTGCCTCCAACCATCGATTCGCAACAAACATCTTGTCGATGATGTTGATGTAGCCTTCTGCCGACGAAACGCCCGGCAGATCCGGCGCCCGGAACGGCCATACTATCAGCAAGAATACCAACGCGCCGACGGCCAACACACTGGCGCCGCCCGCGCCCGGCGCCCAAGCGCCTTTCGGCGCGGTTCGCTTCGGGTCACTCACGACCTCGCCCCCTCGCTTGTAGATACCCCGTTTCCGATGAAAAGCGCCGCCATGACAAACAAAGCCATGGCCTCGATGAAGTCACCCACCGAACTTACTGCCAGCAGATATGCGTTTCGACCGGTGAACGGAGCCGCCCCCAAGTTAGCCAAGACCATGTAGGCGCTCACCATAACCAGTGTGCCGATGGCGAGAGCGCCGACGAAATACGGAAACGGCTCGAAATCGCCAACACGGCCCGCGCGCAAGCGGCTCGCCGCCACAACTGCAAGCATAAAGGCCGCAAACAGCGCCGCGATGTAGATCGCCCCGCCTATCCGACCGAACGGCGCCAAGAGGTGAACAGCGGTTACATTGTCGTTGGTGTGGTATCGCAACAGGCCGCTGCGTGTGGGCGGGTCCTGCTCAAGAAACCCCTTACCCTCCATCAATTTCGTATGATCCGCCATGTGAATGAACGCGATCCGCTGCCCCTCCGCCTCCACCGTGCCGAGGCCGACAAGGGCGTTGGAGTCAATCAACGCTAGGATGCGCAATTGCCAGGCTTCATAACCCTGCAATTCCTCGAGGAATTTGGCGTCGTCGGATTTGTCTTCCTTTGTTTCGAGAACGCGCTGCAAGCGAGCCTCATCCATACGACCGCCTAGAAATACTGGGGCAAGATTTGCGATCGCAATCATTGCCGCAAGTCCCGCCGCCGGCAGAGCACCAACTAAGCGGGGCGCCTTCCATAGCAAATAGCATGGCGCTGCAGCCGCGATCGCGGCGAGCAGAATGACTAAAGCGGAGCCCAGCATCATGCTGAGGAGATCGGCTGTGCTGAACGTCGTCGTCGCAAATGTGAGAAAAAAGCCGATGCTGGCAAATGCGCCGAAGATCAGACAGCCCCAGCCCAGGAGACTCTGTACTCGAGACGGCGAAGGACTTTGTGGGACCGCCGCGATGAAGAGTCCAAATAGCGCTATCGGTAACGAATAAATCACCGCGCCCGTATCCTTGGCGAAAGCGACAGGCAGGATACAGAGCGCCGCAAACGCGACGAGAAATTTGATCGCAAAGTGTCGGTGCTTGTCGTTGTCCTGCCCGACACGCACCCATCCCGCAAACAGCCAAGCAAAGAGCACGATGGTGATCGGCACATATGCAATGCTGAGACTAAATCGAACGCCAGCAATGGTGATCGATTCCTGCACACTCAAAAAGAGCAGCGCAGTCCGAGCGACGATGACGCCCATGACCGCCCAGGCCCACCCATCGAACCACTTGTCGCCGACATTGGCTGTCAGTCGGCCAGCCAAGGCCGCAAAATCCCACTTCGGCATTACGAAGGATTTCGTATTGGATTGGGGCCGCAGGCGCGCCGCGGCAAACATGGCGAAGCCAATGAACGACGCGCCAATCGAGCCTAGCAGCGCTAAATCGATCGCTGCGCTTTTTGCCTCAAAGGTCTGCTGCACGCCAAACACAAGGAACGCCGCCATCAAGCCATGCAGCGCCAATCGCAATGGCGTCTCATAGGTGACGCGGAACACCAGGCTCAAAAGAACCGGGCCCAAAAGAAATGCTGCGAGTGCGTCGGGCGTAAACTGCCGCGCACCCTCGCCTGGGTCGACATGGACGGCGCTGACGCCGATCAGCACACGCATCACCAGCATCAGATCCAACAGCGAAAACAATGCAAAACCGGTCAAAGACGACGTCCGCGCTCGCCACGTCGCCAGCAGACCGCCCACGCCTGCGATCGCCAACACAAGCAGTGAAACTGTCATCGGCGGCCACTGCCCGTAGAGCAATCGATCCACGCGGATGATGGCCGCATTGTTAGCCCCGATCCGCACCGTGCCGCCGTTATCGATTCTAACGCCGCCGCCCGCTTGCCCATCCGCGTTGTCCATGACGACGGCGTCGCTTGAGATGGTCACTCTCTGCGCGATATCGTTGACGAGCGCACCTCCGAGGGCCGCAAAGCGCACTGTGGAAATCGCCCTGTTGCCCCAGTCCGTTGTATCTGAACCAACTCCCAACTCGAGGGTCAGCGAGCCAGTCTGCGGGGTTGAACGGCCATCGCCGACGCCTCCAGCCGCCGCCGCGGCCTTGTTCAACCGCATCTGCTCTTGCTCAAGTGCGGCATCGGTCAGAATGATTTGGTCTGGCGTATCTAAGCGCAACAGGAGCAACGCCGCCGGCGCCCGCGATTCAACTGCATCGACGCCCCCTTTGCCGGCCGCTCCATTTGCTTTTGCACCGCTCGCCACTGCGGCATTCGCCCCGTCTTGAGGCCCCGCGGCTGCAACGACGACATCAAAACTGCGCAGCTCTTCAAGCCGCCCGGGAGACCAGGGACCATCTCCGTCGCGCGGTGGAGCATCACCCAGCCGAACCTCGAACACGCGCGCCTTGGTCCGCGACAGACATCCCTCCGCGGACAAGCATAAGTCGGGCGGCGCCGCCGCATCGCTTGCGCCGCGCACGATGACGCTCTTGTCGAGGTTGAGATATCGCAGCTCGCCGACGCCCGACCTGTAGAAAAACCCACCTGTGGCGGCAGCGGCCCGTGGCGCTGTCTCTGCGGCGCCGGTCGCCTGCGGCCCCGATGCACCGCCGGCCGCCGCCGCTTCCACCGGCACGTAATGTCGCAGTGGATAAATCCGCTGCCGTGGCCCCCATTCACCCAAGGTCAGACCTTTGATGATCGTACCGCGACGCTCCAAGGCAGGACCAACCCGATCCGGCGCGCCAACCGCATGCAGTGCATTTCGGCTTTGGTCATACTGAAAACATTGCTCGGCCTTGGCCGCCGATTGCTGGACGCAGATCTGAGTTTCAGGGCCTATCCGCACAGAACCAATCAAGAGCCGGTCGATCTCTACTGCAGACAGGATATCGGCCTCGCTCCCGGCGCGATACAGCGACGCAGCGTCCTGTGCTGCGAGGTTCAGCTGAAAGTAGTCGTTCTTTGTCTCGTCAATCGTCAGCAGCCCCGAAGTCGTGGGCGCCAAAACGTCACCCTGCCGGCGCCGTACTACCAGTTCATCGATCTCTGGGTTGCCGCCGACAGAGATTTTCCGCAATCCGTCTTCTGGCCCGCGGGCGAACTGCAGCTGCAAGGCAGACAAGCGAATATCTTCATTCGGGGACGCCAGCAGCAAAAGCAAAACGCCCAGGCCGATCGTGAGAATGCCAGCCGCGCCCACCGCCGCAGTTGGCGCCCGCAGCTGAAACGCCTCGTCTTTCTGACGCCATGCAAAGCCGACCAGCAATAAAGCCAACACGACGGCCAAAAGCCAGAACACCACGCTCGTCAACGGGGGGAGGGTCATCGCCTCATTCTCCTCATTGGGCTCCTCACCCGGGTTCTGATTAAGGCGCGCTGGCCGCCATCTCTCCACCACCTATGTCGCCGGGACCTGTCGTCTTCGTCCGCTCCACATGGTGATGTGGAGCGAAGTTCTCCCTGTAACTGCGGAACATCACAATGATGCAGACGGCAATGACGAGACCCAGGACCCACAAGCCGACCAGGGCCCATCTTAAATCGTGATAGAGACAGCTGTATCCGCGCCACATCGACATCGCATCGAGGATGGAAACATCCGTAGTCGCCCGGCAAACGTCAAATATCGCTTGCGATGTAAGCTGTGATCGTTTCGCCGGATCATCGATCAGGGTCCGTACACCCTGCAGCGCTTGACTGCCCCATATCGCGAATGGTGCAAAATCCACGCCGCGGGCAGCGCGCAGCTCCATCACCGATGATGCGAACTTGCCGAACTGCGCATTCGCGATCTGCTCTCGCCACGCATTGAAGTACAGCCACGCGTCCACGATGTTGGCAGGGTTTGTCCCGCCAGCAATCACTGTGGGGCCAAACGAAACAGTCACGTGAAGCTCCTTATTCGTGCCTTCAATAAAGGCGGTGCGGATTGCCGAGTTCGCGCCGGGGTTTCCCGTCGACGGCGCGAACCCAGGTTTCTCTCCCACCATGGCAACCGCCAAGGCAGCACGGTCGCGCGCGTCGTTGAACAGCCGCGCCGTCGCCGCCGTGGCTTGATCGCCCCCCTGACCGCCAACATCATCGCCGCCGCCGGCACCCTGGAGCGGGCGCGCGAAGGCGTTCGCATAACTCATGACGCGCTGCTGCTTCAGCTGCAAATTTTCGTCGGGCCCCGGTGGCGCCGCCACTTGCAGCAACATCGCATTAGCGCCCAACATAGGCTCGCTGCGCACCAGCGCTGGCGCACCCAACAAATTGCGCTGCTCCAAGAGCGCGATCGCCGCCACAACGCCTTTCCTCGGCGCCCGCGCGGTCACCACCAACAGATTATTGATCGCTGACGCACTGCTCATGTCGACGACATAACCAGCACTCGCACTAAACCTGACCGGCGCGCCTTCGCTCTTGGCGAGCACTTTGCGTTCCAGCGACACGAATTGCTTCAGCGCGTTGTTCAGGTCCGCACCAACGTCGTTGCCGCCACTTCGTGGTGGAAAGCGCAAATTCACCAGAGCACGCAAATGATACGCCGCGGCGCGCACCCCTTGAGACCTTTCCGCAGCGACTGAGTCTTGCCGCTTCGCGCCGAGGTCGCCCTCGATCTCCTTGAATAGCTCCTCAATCTGTTGGCGCACCGAGCCTTCCTGCGCCCCCCAATATCGCAAGGCGGCGCGGTGATAAAAAACGACAGCGCGGCGCTCACGCTCGTTCCCCTGAAGGTTGTCGAGGAGGTCAACTGCCCGCTGCACTTCGTTTAACTGTTCCGCTGTTAGCTTCGGTGCGCATTGCCCGTTGAACTGTCCCGCGACCTGTTCGACCGCGCCCAATGCCGCATCATGAAGCGCACGGCGGAACGGGGGCTCAAGGCCATCCGGTGGGATGCCGTAAAAGTCGGAATCCAATGGTGCGCGCCAAATTGGAATGCGACAGTCCAATCCCATAAGTTGCGGCGCCAGGTCCCTCGCTAGGCGAATTTCTTCATCGTACTGCTGCGGCGGGGCGGTCAGCACGGCCTGGGGTTCTGCGGTGGAGCCTGCGTTGAGAGCGGCATCGACTGACACGTGCAGGATTGGCCAGACGAAGGCCAAAATCCCAAGCGCGATACCCAAAATCCACCGCAGCACCGCAAACCCTCGGTGCGTATGCGCGAATACATCCCGCTTGATCGCCACTGATTTTCCCCCTGCACCCTAATCGGCGTTCAATATGAACACCGATCTTCTCCCTTCAGTTGCGCACCCCCGAACGTGGTGGGCCGATCAACTCAATACCTCATTGAATGACGGTCGCAGGCGCCGCCGCAGCATGATGGCAGGCGCTATCCCTAAATCAAGGCGCCCAACGATTGGATTACGCGCCCGATCGATGCGACGTTTCAGCCACTCGAAATTGTCTTTGATGCCGTAATGCGGCCTGCCGTAATCGAACCGACGCCGATCTGCTTCGTCAACATCAGCTTGATGCTCTCTGTGCCCATCGGCCATCGTCACAAAATCAATTCGAAAGCTTTTGAAGCTCTCATATAGCGCCTTCACGATCAGCCGCGTTGAGGCGTTATCAGACCTCACCATCGCATCGACCGGATCGACGTCAAACCCACGACTTTGAGCGCCGCCCCTCGCCTCACCTGTCATCTCCATGCACAAACCCAAATAGGCGTCAGCTTTACTCAGAAGGAACAGCGCCGGCTTATCTGTGCGATCATACTGGATGAGCCGATTGAGCCCGCTCGCATCGCGGGCGCGGAGTTCCTTGAAATCCTGGATCGCCTTGGCGATCTGGCCCTCCCTTGCGCTCGTGATCTTGGCGCGCGTCGACACCCGCTGATGCGCCACGAATCTGACGAACTGAACGAGGCCCTGCATATTCGAATAAAGAGCTTGAATCCGCCGCTCGGATTCACCGCGATCGTATGCCGGGTTCTGCTTATGCCGCCATGTATCCCAGGCTGTCGGCATCAAGGTCTCTGCGGCCGGCGCCATAAATATGAAGCCGTCGGCAAGCGCGATTGCCTGCAACAACAAATCATCACTCTCGTCGGCGCCGCCGCCAAATCCCCGTTTAAGCGCAACATTGAAGGCCTCGCCTTCGATGTCGACGATCGCGACGACGTCGTTTCGCTTTGCCAGGGTGTGCAGCTCGATCCCCTTGGTGCCGCCGATCCGCTCACCCCGATCCCAATCCTCGGAGCTGTCCGGCGTTTGCAGCGGGGGCTCGCAGTTAAGGTACTTCAACCCTGTGCCGGCGTGCTTGGTCCGCAGCGTAAAGAAGGTTTTGCCCGTCGCAGAGAAGCCAAACATCACAATGATGCGCGGCCGGGCGCCGCCGCGCGCCTCGCGGAGCTTTTCAATCCGTTTGATGAAAACCCGGCCGCGCTCGATTTGCTCTCGCGCTGCGCCGCTGCCTCCACCGCCACCGCCCATACTCGGCCCGTTTGCACCGCCCCAGCTCGCTCCTCCAGCCCCACCGGCATCGCCGACACTGGCGCCGCCAGCGGAGGGCCCACCACCACCAAGCGCAATCGCAGCACTGAATCCACTCGAGGCGGCCGCCGGCGCCCGATCAGGATCAGCGTTTGAAGTCGCGCCACCGCCGCCGCCTGCTCCACTCGATGACGAAACGCCATCGTCAAACGCGTCGCCAAACACCGTTCCGCCGCATCCGCGCTCAAAACTACCTTGCGGCGCTTCCAGGTTAAGGCAGACGGTCTCTTCGGCGTTCACAACCCTGTTGCAGGAAAGGCATTGTTTCTTCATCGCCATTGGCAACGCCCTTGAAAATGCGCCGACTTAGTCGGACGGAAACGCCAAGACTTCGCATAGCTTCAACGCCACACTCAGTTGGCTGATATAGCGCTGACGGACATCAAACTGATGACCGAGCACCGCGTGACTCTGCCCCATCGCTGAAATCGCGGGCAATGTACCGATTTGTGCCCTCGGGAGCTGCGCGAAGGGCGACTGCGCGACCGCCACCGCGGCCCATCGCGCGCGCCGGCGAGCATTCAGGCCCGCCGCGGCGGCCTGCGCCCACACCCCCAGAATGCTTTTTGCGACCACGTGATCGTCTAGCTTCGCTAGCGCGTCGAACACAGGCGCCAGACCAATCAACGCCCGCTCGTCGCCGCGACCCATCACAGCTGCGCTGGCGACATAAAATGCCCACTCCGTCGCAGCGTGCCGCTTTTCATTGACGAACAGCGCTGTCGCCAAGTGCCCGCAAAACACGTCGAGGCCATCGCCGAACTTTTGCTTTTCGGGCTGGCTCCGCAAGCTCCGTTTGAGCAGGGCTTCGGCTTCCGCGTTCGCAAATAGCCCGCGCTCTGTCGGCGGTGCAAACAGAGCGCCGATCACACTCTCCCCGCCCTCGCGCGAAAGCGCGAACAATAGATTGGCGTCAATAACGCTGCGGACAGACGTTTCAGCCGGTATCGTCGACAGCCTGTGCGCTATTTCGGTAAGGAAGAACTCTACAATGTCTTGCCGACGGGCTTCAGGCGCGGCAGCGAGTTCCTTCTCATATTGCCGCTGTACAGCAAGGTCGACCACTGCTCGAAACGCTTCACCGATCGTTTCACGTTGTCTGGAAACACCCCATAGCGCCGACAGCGTGCTGCCGGTCGAGTCCTCATAGGACTGCAGCGTCAGGGCAATCGCTTGCGTTGCGTCAGTGGTCGGCGACAGCTGTGCAGCAATGGCGGGTCGCTCACGCAGCAGCTGCCCATCCGGACCCTTCACACCGGCCAGAATGCGCGTCAATGCATCGTAGGTGTCATGCCAGTCGCGCTTTTCTTCTGGCGCCACGACAATGCCGCGCGCGCCGAAATTAACCCCGCGCAGCGGCCGATCGGCGCCGTCATCCGGCGCGGCCGCCCCCGCCCACCCGATCGTCAAATCAAACCCAGCGTCGACCTTGTTATTCGGCGACCAATAAAAACTGGGATTTGTGCAAAAGGTCCGCTCGACGCGGTCCGATGGGTCCAAGCCCTCCCATAAGGAAATCAGCGCGGAAACGGGGTGCACACGTTCAATGAGGGACGCATGGACGCGCTGCGCTTGACCGGCGATCCGGCGAAACGGCTGGCGAAAGTAAAACGACAGCCCCGGCCGCGGCGCCACATCTGGAGGGATTGGCGTCGCTGCTTCGAAAACGCGCCCATCGACCGCGATCATCGGTACGCGCCTGGATTCCGGAGTCGGGGTTTGGGGCCATTGCCAGACCAAACGGTGCACAGCCCAGCCAATTCGATCTAAAAACGGGCGCGGCAAAATCAGGGCGTCGCAATATACGACAAAACCACCGGCAGCAAACTTTGTGACCTTTGTCAGCGCCAGCGCCCAAAGCGGCCCGGATCGCGCGCCAATTGGGAAAAACGCCGCATACTGATCTTCGACGTTCTCCACAGATCGGCGCGCCGCCAGGATGAAGGCTTCGAGCAGGGCCAACTGCGGATCACCCAGCGACACGTTCGCAGAGGCCGCAAGCGCGCCGTATTCGCGATCGCCCACCGCCGGGCCGAGCAACACTCGGTCCAGCTGCAGCATTGCGCCCGTTTGGCCGCCGCCCGCGATCATGATGGCCGACCTCCCGTCATCACCGCCACCGACTACGCGCCCTTCATGCCCAAAAGCGCGAGCACCCCCTCCAATTGCGGCTTAACCCACGCCGCCTTCCCTTCTACGGAGTTCACGACCATTGCGTCATTGGGCGTCGGCTGCTGCGGACATGGCCTTTCAGCGCAGATCTGGGATGGCGCGCCTGCTTCGCTGGGGGCTGTCGCCCGCGCAAGACACGCGCTGACATGTTTGATCGCCGCCAGGCCCCCCGCACCGATAGCGCCATCGACCGACATGTTCGGGCGAGCCCCCCCCTGAGGGAGCTGATACATGGCGGTGTTACAGACAAAGGCGGCATCTGCTTTCGCAATCGCCGCCATCAAGGCCGCCTCATGGGGCTTGCCCGCCGGCGCCTTCGCGCTCCAAACGGCAAAAGTGCAGGCGTCAACGCTCTCGCACAGCCCCAATGCATGCAACGGGGTTTGAACCCCGCGAGCGCCAACAACCGGTGTGTCCCGCACCAAGAGCCATCCCGCTTCTTTGAAGTCCTGCGCAGGCTGCGATCCAATGAGGTCATCCTTGGCGCCGACGGTCCGGCCCGATTGATCCGTCACGGCGCCGGTGTCATTAGGGCGTTGGACATTTGACGGTGAGGCCGACGGCGCAAAATGTGACTGAATGACGTATGCCGCTGCGCCCATAAAAGCAAGAATAGCACCCCCAAACGCGATTGCCGGCATCAACCCCATTTGTCCCTTGCGCCCGTCTCGATCGCTATGGCGGCCGCCTGAATAACCGCTGCCGGACGATCCCTGAGGCCAATCCGTCATAGAGTTACCATCTGCGGCGCCAACTGGATCATGGATAGCCGGGGCATATCCACCACCCTTCGCGATCTCCCGCGCCAAATCGGCCACAGCCCTGCGGAGCTCAGCCACCTCTTTGGGCCTGATTTGGTTGTGAACAAGCCCGTCCAGTTTGGCTTGGATCGCCTGAAACTCCTGAGCCGCGGATTTCTTGAGATCGTCACGGATAGTATGCATGTGCGCGGCGATCGCTTGATTGATCGCGTTCGACAATTCCTGCTGTCCGCGCGGGTGACTGAATAACTCAGTGAGGATGTGCTGGCGCAGCTGGTCTTGGACTTGCTGCAATGCCGCATCCGGCGTGTCGGGCTTCATAGCCATGACGATCCCCCGCTATAATCCGCGCTTGTCATGCCTCATCCAATCACGAAGTGAAATCCAAAAATTTCCCAATCGCCCAAGCGTTGCGCATCGGCCACGCTCGAGCAGTAAAGTGATCGGTGAAATCGAAAGCTTGAGGTCGGCGACAGTCCGGCGCTATGCTTGCACCTCTCGGGGGGGGAGAGCCGTGGCGCTTGGCGTTTGCAAAAACCCATCATGCAACCTTCCGGTTGCCCAGAGTGCGGCGGTTTGCCCAAATTGCGGGTGGACCGAACCATACAAACCCGCACCAGGAACAAAACCCGCCGCACATGCTGCGCCGCAATCGGAAGCGCCGCCACGCAGCAAACTCGGTGTTTGCATCGGCTGCGATCGCCCCGTCGCGGAATCGGCGGCGGTTTGCCCAAATTGCGGACGCGCCAGCCCCTATAAAGCCGTTGACACAACGCTGACGCCTGATGGGGCGCCGCCACCCCCACCGCCGCTTCTGCCGCCGCCTCCAGAGCCTGCGAAGGCCACTGTCTCGCGCAACCGGCGTGACATTCCACGCGTCAGTGTCGCCGCTTTGGTGACCGGGTTTATCGTGCTCGGCGGGGCAGGCGCCGCCACTTGGTTCGCCTTGACCAATAACGCGCCGAAAGTGGCGGCGACCCAGGCGACCAAGCAAACACCGCCGGCTAAACCAAAGGCGCCGCCAAAATCGCCGCCGGCCAAGCCGAAAACCGCACCCGCGGCGCCCGTCGATGCGGCGGCGCCCGAGGCTAAAGCGCCGCCGCGTCCACTACCGCCGCCCCCGCCACCGCTGCCGCCGAACAATGTCAACGCCCTGGTGAACAATACACTGGTGCAAACCACATCAAGCGGCAGCCTCACTTACCATTATCTTCTTGCAGGCGGCAGCTACCAGCGACGCAATTCGAACGGCTCCATGAGTTATGGCCGATGGACGCGGGAAAGCGATGGTTGGCTTTGCTTTGTCGTCGCGGGTTTGAGCAATACCTGCCTTGTCGATAGCCAACGCCGCTCACCCGGCGAAGCTTGGCAAAGCACCGATCGCAATGGCCAGCGCAGCACATTTGCGCTGCGCGCGGGCCGCGTTGGACCGGCGCCGCCTCCCCCGCCGCCTCCCCCGCCACCGCCGCCGCCGCCGCAAGTCCAATCGGGATTCATTGAAGCCGCGATCGGCAACACGCTGGCGCAGCGGTATCCCAGCGGCGCCGTCGTCCACCATTTCTTCCAGGCAAACGGCGCCTACACGCGGCGCAGTTCAAACGGCGCGTCTGGTCGCGGCAATTGGTGGCGCGACGGCGCGTGGCTGTGCCTCTCCGATACCGTTGAGGGACAAACCTGCTTCGCCAACGTGACAACGCGGCGCTTTGGAGAAACATGGTCGACGACGGACCGGTCGGGGCGCAACAGCACCTTGTCGTTGATGTCCGGCATTGTGTATCCGCAGGCGCCGCCGCCGCCACGGTCTCCGCCTCCTGCCCCACCACCGCCGCCAATCTGGCGTCCGCCGCCGCAGCCACCACCACCCGCCGAAATCGCGCGCAACAACTGGAATTGGCTACGCCAACCCAGCCAAAACGAGTTCGATCAGTACTTCCCTGAGGAGGCGCGGCGCCGCGGTCGCGGCGGGCAAGTCAGTCTGCGCTGCATCGTACAAGCGAACGGCGCTCTGGTTTGCTACGTACAAGACCAAACCAGCAGCGGGCGCGGGCTTGGCGAGGCGGCGATGACGCTCTCGCGGCTTTATCGGATGGCTCCACGTGATCGCGCCGGTCTTGCGACCGCTGGACGCTCTTTGCAGCTTGAGTTCAACTTCCGGGTCAGAGACTAATCGAAGCCGGCAGCTATCGCGTTGATCAGACCCTAGTCCAAGCCAACCTGCATCAACATGTCGGATTGGCGTTTTGCGACAGTTGTCACGTCGAAGTCGGCGATCTGCGTTTCAAACAAGCGATGGAAGTTCAACTCCGCCCGCAGGTGCAAAAACGCAGCGCCAAGCCCGATCGCCGCACGATCCATGAACACAAACTCGCGTGGCACGGTGATGGGGCCATATTGCTGGATCGCGTCTTTCACGCGCATGATTTCCTTGCGGCCATATTCACCCGGCTTCACTCCATCGGCGGCGGTCCGCACACGGTCATCCAGCATGGGCGCATACATGAATTTCGCCCAGATCGTCAGCGCCTCCACAGCGCCGCGCGGCAAATCGCCAAAGCCCCAATCACGATAGGCTTGGCCCACGCCGTCAATGTCGTCGCGCTGCAGCGCGCGGTACAGATTCACAACGCCCTGCACGAACTGTGGTGGAAAAATCCGCACGCAGCCGAAGTCGAGCATGTTCAGATCGGCTGCATCATCGGTAAACGTGTAATTCCCAAGATGCGGATCACCATGGATCACGCCGAACCGCGCCATCGGCCGCCACCACGCGACAAACAGCAATTCCGCCATGCGATTGCGCACCTCTTGCGGCGCATCGAGCAGCGATTTGAACGGCGCACCATCCAACCACGTCATCGTCAACAAGCGCCTGGTGGAGTGGCTTTCGATTGGTGCGGGCACGCGCACGCCGCGCGTTTCAGCATGCATCGCGCGGTACAGCGCCATGTGTTTGGCTTCGCGTTCATAATCCAATTCTTCGCGCAGCCGATCCGCAAGTTCGACCTGGATTTGGCTTGGATCCACGACTTTGCCAAAGCGGCGATAGGCGCCGGCAAGATTGTTGAGTTGTTGGATATCGGCTTCCACCGCGCTGGCCATGTCAGGATATTGCAGCTTGATGGCTACGGCGCGCCCATCGGGCAGCGTGGCGCGATGCACCTGGCCAAGGCTTGCCGCCGCCACGGCCTCACGCTCAAAGCTGGCGAACTTGCTTTCCCACCCCGGCCCAAGTTCGCCGCGCATCCGCCGTTGCACAAATGGCCAACCCATGGGCGGCGCATTGGTCTGCAGCTCGGCGAACGCTTCGGCGAGATCAGGCGGCAACAGATCGGGGATGGTGGCCATCATCTGCGCCACCTTCATCAGCGGCCCCTTTGAGCGGCCCAGCGCCAGCTTCAGCGCCTGCGCGATCTGGCGATCGGCCTCATCCCCGCCAAACAGGCGCGCGGCCCCCGCAGCGATCCCCACCCCCGCGAGATTGGCCCCCACGGATGCAATCCGGCCGACCCGTGCGGTCAGACGATCCCGCTCGGGATCGTGGATTGGCGGGGTTTCGGGCGCATCAGTCATCAGGCGGGCTTTCGATCCAGGTTTCGGCATCGGCATACGCGGCGAGATATAGGGCGGGATCATCGAGATCAGCAGGCAACAGCGACGAAACGCCCAGGAGGCTTGCCTCTGGCCCCTGCCTGAGCCATGCGGCGAAGGCGTCACGCGCAGCGGCGTCCTGCGTGAGGCAGGTCGCGATCGGGGCCGCGATCGCCGCTGCCATGGCATAAGCCAGCACCCGCCCCGGCGGATCATCCCGCCGATCCGGCACGCGCGGCGGGATGGACCAATCAAGCCCCGGCGCAAACCGGGCCGCCGCCGCACGCCACGCCAAAGGACTGCCGCCCGCCTGCGCCCAAGCGTCGCGGGCAGGGTGGCGCACCAGCATCGCCAGCGCATCATCGCAACCGATTGCATAAGCCGGCTTCGGCGCCGTCTTAGCCAGGGCCTGCAACATGAGCCGCTCGACCACCAGGGCGCCGGTTTCAGCCGCCGCCAGCGCAGGCGGGCGACGACTAACGCCATCGGCGCCGCCCATCTGCAGCCAATGGCCAAGCTCGTGCGCCAGTGTCAGCGCCGCCGGCAGCCCGCCATCGAACGCAAGCTGCATCTGCGGCGGGCGAAACGGGCGCGTGATGGTGCGCGCAGGCCCAGCCCGCAGGCGCAGACAGCGGCGACGAAATGCGGAAGTGAGGCTTGCACGAAAGTGCGGCGACAGATGCGCTATGCAATCAGCCGCCATTTCCAGACTGTGCGCCAGGGTGATCGCGCCTTGATGTGACTTCGGCCACGCCTCCCGCCATCGCGGCGACGGAGGCGCCAGGACCTGACCCGCCCGCCGATAAGCATCCATTAAGGTTGATCCATAGAGACCCGCCAAATACGGTGCGCGCTGCACCGCCGCAGCCCGAAACGCCGCCGCCCAGGCCGGCCGCAGCCCCAACGCCCCCAACGCGTCGGACTTTGACTTTTTTCCTGCTGCAGCGTGTGCCATTTTAACGCGACCTTGAGACCCCAATCCTATGGTCGCCCCACAGAGCGCCCGCAAGCGGCGCCGGTATGGGAATGGTGGCGACAATGAAAACGATCCTGATCGTCGATGACGATCCGGCGCAACGCCGGCTGCTGCAAGCTGCTGTCGAGCGCAATGGTTTCCGCACACGCAGCGCCGAGGACGGCAAAGCGGCTTTGCGTGCAATCGAAGACTACAAAGATATCGATCTGGTTCTGCTGGATCTGGTGATGCCAAGCATGGGCGGCCTTGAGGTGCTGCGCGAGATGCGCACGCGGCGGCCCGGCCTGTCGGCGATTGTGCTGACCGCATCCGGCGGCATTGAAAAGGTGGTGCAGGCGATGCAGGCCGGCGCTGCGGATTTCTTCGTGAAACCGGCCGCGCCGGAGCGCATTCTGGTATCGATCCGCAATGCGCTGGAAATGAGCACGCTAAAGGGCGAAGTTTCGCGGATTGCCAAGAAATCGAGCGGCACGCTGACGTTCCAGGATCTTGTGGCGAATGCGCCGGCGATGCGCGTGGTTGTGCGCATGGGCCAGCGCGCGGCGGCGTCCACCATCCCGGTGCTGATCACCGGTGAAAGCGGCGTGGGCAAGGAGATGATCGCGCGCGCTATTCAGGGCGGCTCGGACCGCGCGGGCAAGCCGTTCGTGACGGTGAACTGCGGCGCGATTCCTGAAAATCTCGTCGAATCGATCCTGTTTGGCCACGTCAAAGGCGCGTTCACCGGCGCCACCGACAACCATGCCGGCAAGTTCATTGAAGCCAATGGCGGCACCCTGTTCCTGGACGAGGTGGGCGAATTGCCGCTGGATGCGCAGGTGAAGCTCCTGCGCGCCCTGCAGGAATCGGAAGTGGATCCGGTTGGCGCCAAGAGGCCGGTAAAGGTGGATGTGCGGATTGTCTCCGCCACCAACAAAGACCTCGCAAAACTGGTGGCCGAAGGCCGCTTCCGCGAAGATTTGTACTACCGCCTGAATGTGTTTCCGATCGAGGCGCCGCCACTGCGCCACCGCAAGGACGACATCCCCGCGATGGTGGAGCGCTTCATCACGCGCTTCAACGCCGAGGAAGGCCGCACCGTAAAAGGCGCCAGCGCCGAGACGATGGCGCTGCTGCAGGGGCATGACTGGCCAGGCAATGTGCGCCAGCTGGAAAACATGGTGTTCCGCGCAGTGGTGCTGTGCGAAGGTGATGTGCTACAGCCGGAAGACTTCCCGCAACTCAGCGGCGGGCGCGCCAACACTGTGGTTGAGGCCGCCGCCAATGACACCCTGCCTGACGGCGCCGAAGGCCCCGCCAATGATGCGCAGCCGGGCTATGCGCCAACGCTGCCGAAGATGATCGAAGAACCGCCCGCTCCGCCGGTGGCGCTGTTCGACGAGAGCGGCCAAATGCGCGCCTTGGAGGCCGTCGAACGCGACCTCATCGCGCTGGCGATCGAGCATTATGCAGGCCACATGAGCGAAATCGCCCGGCGGCTGGGGATCGGCCGTTCCACACTGTACCGCAAGTTGCGCGAGTATGGGCTGGAGCCGATTGAAGAACGCCGCCTGGGTTAAGGCTTTAACTTAACCTTTCCGTTACTTGTTTCTCCCGAGAACTTCAAAGCGCCTGAGCTTCGGCTGAGGCGCTTTTTTTGTCCTAAATAACCACATAGCAAGCCTCAAGGGGCTAATCCGGCGCAACATTCTAGGACGACTTGCAACACCGAGGCGTTTCGCCTTGGAAGCGAAGGGTGTACTGATTCACGCTGGATCGGCGCTCACGGCTGGGGAGCACAAACAGACACTGACGGATCAAGGGACAATCGTGGCGAGCCAGAGCTTTACCTTGCTGATCGTGGACGACAATGCCCATATGCGCACGATCATCGGGTATGTCGCGCGCGCTTGCGGCATTGCCCACATCCTTGAGGCCGGCAATGGTGCGGAAGCGTTTGAGCGTTTGCGCACGCAGCGAGTGGATGTGACCACCGTTGATCTGAATATGGACCCGATCAACGGCCTGGAATTTGTCAAAATGATCCGCACCAGCCGCGACAGCCCCGATCCTTATCTGCCGGTGATTGTGATCTCCGCCTATTCCGAGCGCAGCCAAGTACAGGCCGCGCGCGATGCCGGCGCCGATGAATTCCTGACCAAGCCGGTCACGGCGCGTGCGCTTCTGAAGCGGATGGAGTCCGTGATTTATCGCCGCCGACCGTTTGTGGTGACCCCAGTCTATTGCGGCCCCGACCGACGCCGAAAAACGGATGATGACTTCCGCGGCCAAAAGCGACGCAAAGCAGATA